>DAIQNU010000159.1:0-8236 GCA_036788235.1 Cyclobacteriaceae bacterium | reverse complement strand
ACGACAAAAGATATTAAGGCTAGCGCCAATATGTGAAAATCTTGTGGCCATATCGAAATGCCAAAAATGATAAAGCGCCGCTCAAAAATATTGATGAGCAAAAACTCATGCCCATCTATTTTTATAAGTGGTAACCCAAAAAAAACAATGAGCAATATCACCGCGACGATCTTGCGCAGTCGATGATAGTAGCCAGCCGGTTTTTTTGGATATACCCAGATCCGCTCACCCTTACTTCCTACTGTTGATATGGTATCGCGATATTCTTCGTCATATTTATAGAGATCTTCAGCCATATTAATTTCATGGTAATGTCTGCTATTTTGAGACTACTACCGTTTCTTCCTCCACTTCATTTTCTTCCTCTTCAATTTCTTCTTCATCTTCTACCTCCTGCTGATTTTCATCTTCCTCAGGGTTTTCCTCTGGCACATACAATTCGCCTTCTGGTGCTTTAGGTCTGGCAGGCTCAGTACCTCCCAGTGACAAAACATAACTGGCCACATCGCGCATTTCTTCAGCATTTAGTTTAGTCTGCCAGGGTATCATACCCTTTTGCGGTACACCATACTTAATCACCGAAAATACATCCTTCATTGAACCTCCATGTATCCAGTATTCATCGGTAAGGTTGGGGCCAATCATACCTCCTCCGTCTTCAAGATGGCAGGCTTGGCAATCTCGTACAAATATTTTTTGCCCACTGGCCAAATGTGTCGGGTCATCCGAAAACTCCACATTGGTTTCATCAAAAGCAACCGTAATGCCTTCCCTCTTTTTTTCCATAGCAGCTTCAGCTTGAGCCATTTCATTTGAATATTCTTCATCTTGCAGTGGCATGGCATGGAATACATGATACACAAGCAAATAAAATACACTCCAAATGATGGTGATATAAAACAGCCATTTCCACCAAGGCGGCAGATGGTTATCTAATTCTTTGATGCCATCATAGTCATGATCCATCATTATGTCCTCTTCTCTTTCAAGAGGAACTTGTCGGGTCAGCTTAATTTTCAGCTTTTCCCATGTCGAAGGCTCCGATTTTGCTTCAACTATGCTTAGAGTTCCTGTAGCTTGTGCGCGTTTAGACTGCTCTTCTTGGATGATCGCACGAATTATACTAACCATGTACATTGCCACCACCAAAACCAATATTGCCACCAGCAATATGAGCCCAAGTACCACGGTAAGCAAAAGCTCATTTGAACTCATATCACCCAGTCCTGCCTGGGCAAATGCAGTACCTGAAACCATGGTAAGCAGTAAGATTAAAAGTGCTTTATATTTGAAAATCTTCATGACAAATTCAATAATAAGTTAATCAATCATTTAGGTTTTTTGTCTTTTTCATCAGCTTCATCCTGATCGTCCAAAGGCATTTCCTTCATTTTCTTTATGTGTTTCTTATTGGCAAAAACTACTCTGAAAATGAGTGCAATAAAGAATACAAAAAATATAACCAGCGATATTATAGGCCATATTTCGATGTCTTGTATACTTTCCATAACCTGCTTGTACATCTTCTTCGCGGATTAGTTTTCTTCTTCTTTTAATTTAATATCTGTCCCCAATCGCTGCAAATACGCTATCAGGGCTATTATTTCCAGATTCGAGCTGGTTTCAACTCCTTCATCTAGCAGATCTTTAGCTATTTTTTCGGCTTGTGATCGAGCATCTTCTAGGGCTTGGTCTTCATATCCATCGGCATAGGGTACACCAAGTTTGCGCATTGCCCATATTTTTTTGCCCGTAAGCGATACATCGGTTTCTTGTTCAAACAACCACGGGTACCGCGGCATTAGCGATCCCGGAGACATACTCGTCGGATCGTACATGTGGTAATAATGCCACGAATCTGGATATTTGCGTCCTACTCTGTGCAAATCCGGACCTGTTCTTTTAGATCCCCACAAGAAAGGATGATCGTAGACATATTCACCAGCCATCGAATATTGCATATCGGTAGGATCATAGCGCAAAACCTCGTGTCTGAACGGCCTTATCATTTGTGAATGGCAAACATAACAGCCCTCACGAATGTAGATGTCACGGCCATGCAGCTCCAGTGGTGTGTAGGGTTTTACGCTAGCTATGGTGGGCACATTTGACTCTACCAAAAAGGTTGGTACCATTTGCACAATTCCACCTATCAAAATGGCAATCAGCGACAAAACTGTAAAAATTATGGGTTTACGTTCTAAAACACTGTGCCAGTACCCTCCTTTCATTTTCTTCTTTTCCAGCGCCGGAGCTTCGGCATCTTCATTGGCAACAAAAGTACCTTGCTGACCTGTTTTGATCAGGTTATAAGCCATTATAATGGCACCTGACAAATACAGTAATCCACCAAATGCTCTCAAGACATACATGGGAACAATCTGAATAACGGTTTGCAAGAAATTGTCATATTCCAGTGTGCCCATGTCATTGAATTGCGCCCACATTGAATACTGTACAAATGATGCCACATACATGGGCAGAGCATAAAAGATAATGCCCAAAGTGCCTAACCAGAAATGTAAATTGGCCAGCTTAATTGAATAAATGCTCGTTTTCCACATACGTGGAATAAGCCAGTATAAAATACCAAAGGTGAGAAAACCATTCCAGCCCAAACCACCAACGTGTACGTGAGCGATGATATAATCAGTGTAATGTGCCAAAGCATTGAAGCTTTTGAGCGAAAGCATAGGTCCTTCAAAAGTGCTCATACCATAAGCCGTGACTGCCACCACCATAAACTTGAGTACCGGATCCACCCTTACTTTATCCCAAACGCCACGTAGAGTAAGCAATCCATTGAGCATACCACCCCATGAAGGTGCTATAAGCATAATGGAAAATACCACACCGAGTGATTGCGCCCAATCGGGCAATGCTGTGTACAGCAAATGGTGTGGCCCCGCCCATATATATATGAAAATGAGCGACCAGAAATGTATAATAGAAAGCTTGTAACTATAAACTGGTCTGTTGGCAGCTTTGGGAAGAAAATAATACATCAGTCCCAAATAAGGTGTAGTTAGAAAAAATGCAACAGCATTGTGACCATACCACCACTGTACCAATGCATCTTGCACGCCTGCATACCATGAGTAGCTCTTCATAAAGCTTATGGGCAGTTCAAAAGAATTAACCAGATGCAACACGGCCACCGTAACAAAAGAGGCTACATAAAACCAAATGGCGACGTACATATGGCGCTCGCGACGCTTCAGCAACATCCCGATCATATTGGCACCAAATACTACCCATATTACGGTAATAAGAATGTCAATAGGCCACTCTAGCTCAGCGTATTCTTTGGAAGTGGTATAACCCAATGGTAAAGATATGGCCGCAGCTACTATGATTAGCTGCCATCCCCAAAAGTGAATCCAGCTTAAAGCATCGCTATACATACGTGTTTTGAGCAATCGCTGCATGGAATAATATACTCCGGCAAAAATCATATTGCCTACAAAAGCAAATATCACTGCATTGGTATGCAATGGGCGCAAGCGACCAAAAGTGGTGTATTGCAAGTCAAAATTAAATGCCGGGTAAAAGAGCTGGATAGCAATGATAAGCCCAACCAGCATACCAACAATACCCCAAAGCACCGTGGCTATTGCAAAATATTTGACAATTTTGTTGTCGTAAGTAAACTTTTCCAATTGCATAATTGATCCCAGATTTTTCGTAAAAAAATGAATGTTGACAATATAAAAGCATTGTTAGATCATAAAACATGATCAAAATCATATTTTATGTATGCACTATTAAAAAACAACATTAATGATTAAATGTAGTGAATTGCTTGATTGAAAGGAACCCTTAAGCTAAATAATTTGTCTTAGTCGCGACTTTTTTTCGACTGGTTTTTTTTTTCGGATTCATCTTTTTTTAATTCATCATCGAATAGAATCCGAACTGAAGGGGAATATGTATCATCAAATTGGCCGCTTTTAACAGCCCAAAAAAAAGCAATCAGGAATATACCCGCCACCAACAAGCTAAAAAGAATAAGGATCAGTATAACGTTCATACTATATAATTTGTCGGGCTCTTGCCAGAATGTTGATACACACAGTAGCAAAAACTACTACAGTAATACTACTCAGAGGCATCAATATAGCAGCAACTAAAGGCGTAAGCAAACCAGCCAGCGCAAAACTCAGCCCTACTACATTGTACATAAACGAAATAACAAAGCTGACAATGATAACTTTTCTTGAAAGATTACAGAAATTCAGGAAATCGGGTAACCTGGCAAAAGCCTGAGCTGACAAAATAGCATCGGAAGCAGGTGTGAAACCGGAAATATCTTCAGTAATGGATATTCCCAATTCGCTTTGTTGGAGCGCTCCGGAATCGTTGAGGCCGTCGCCAATCATAAGCATCTTCTCACCCTTTTCTTGCTGCTGCTTTACAAATTGCAATTTATCTTCCGGCTTTTGATCAAACAGTATGTCTGTAGCCCTCGGGAAATAATTTTGCAATATTGCCGATTCCCGATTGCTATCACCGGTAAGCAATGAAAGCCTGTATTTCTTTTGTAAGCGCTCAATGACCCCGGCAAGACCTTCCCTGTATTTATTCCCAATTACAAACCGGCCAATGTATATATTGTTGATGGTAAAATGTACCATCGAGGCCTTTTCATCTTCAACCGGGTTCTCATTACTTGCCAAAACAAAATCTCCTTTGCCAAGCCTGTACACATCTCCATTTACCAGCGCTTCTATACCCTGACCTGGCAATTCACGATATTCCTGCAATTGTATAGGCATCAGCTCACTTTTAACCAAATATGCAGATATTCTTCTGCTCAAGGGGTGAATTGAATTACCTGAAAGTGCGGCAATAATAGACTGTTGCTTTTCACTTAAAGGCTCCCCTTTATATTGCAATTCACTTTCGCTACTTAGGGTAATGGTTCCTGTTTTGTCAAATACTATATGGCTGATCGAAGTAAGTTTTTCTATGACCGCAGCATTTTTGAGGTAAAAACCCATTCTCCCAAAAACACGCATCGTGCTACCCAAAGTATAAGGTGTGGCCATAGAAAGCGCACAGGGACAAGCAACAATTAATACAGCGGTAAATACTTGAATGGCTTTGCTTGTATCAGTTGCCCACAACCAATAGAGCAAACCACCCATGGCCAATGTGAGCACTACTATGGTAAAATGCTTGCTAATGGTATTGATCAAGGTCTGAAAACCACTGTCTTTGTCTTTGGCAAAAGCCTCATTGTTCCATAAGCGGGTCAAATAGCTTTGAGAAACAGGCTTTACGATCTCCAGCAATATAGCTTCGCCTGACTGACGGCCACCCGCGTAAATGTAATCAGATTGGATCCTTGGCTGAAGATCGGACTCACCGGTTACGAAACTATAGTCAATATTTGCCTTGGCACTAATAAGGCGGCAATCAGCCGGAATAATCTCATGGTTTCGTACGGATATAATGTCGCCCTTTGAAAGCGACCGTACCATAACTGGTTCGGATTTGCCTTCTATGATTTTATTTACTGCCAGTGGAAAATATGCTTTATAATCGCGCTCGAAAGATAAACCCTGATAGGTATAGCTTTGAAACCATCGGCCGGTAAGCAGAAAAAACAAAAGTCCGGCCAACGAATCGAAATAACCCGGGCCAGCCATACTCAACACCTCATATAGGCTTCTGATAAAAAGCGCTAAAATACCAATCGAAATGGGTACATCTATGTTAACTATTCCCTGCCTTAGACCCGCCCAGGCCGACTTGTAATAGTAAGAACTGCACCAGGTAGCTACGGGTATAGCAAGCAGTATATTAATAAATGACAAGGCTCTTTTTATGGAAAAATCCTGAATGCCTTCAAATCCGAAATACTCCGGAAAGCTCAGCAACATGATATTGCCAAAGGCAAAACCTGCTACCCCAATGCGAAGGTATAAGCCCCGGTTGACGATTTTATTTTTTTTCTTGTCCTGATTTTCAAGGCTGATATTGGGAGCATAGCCTAGCGTTGCCAGCAGTTCGGCCAGTTGACGCAAGGAAATGATTTGTGGGTTGAAATCAATCTGCACTTCTTTGTTGCCAAAATTTACGCGGCTGTTTTGAACCCCTTCTCTGAGCTTGTGCAAATTTTCAAGTAGCCATATACACGAACTGCAATGTATCGATGGTATGCTAAAAGTTCCTTTGGCCTTGTCACCTTCATAAAAATCTAATACAATCCGAATGATTTCGTCACTCTCGAGATAGGCAAATTTGTCTTCAAAGTCGCGACTTTTCAGGCTTATTCCTGGCGATTTTTCGAGATCGTAGTAATTGCACATGTCGTTGCTACTAAGTATCTCGTACACTGTTTTGCAGCCGTCACAGCAAAAATCCCGTGCATCAAAGTGCACAGACTGTTGCGGACAGGTATCTCCACAATGGAAACATACTTTGCGCTTATCCTTTTTTTCGGCTTCCCCTACCCCTTCTTTCATGCTTTCTTATGCTTAAGACCTATTAAAAAATTGAGGATGCTTGACGGCGAAAAATTATTGACAGGCTATGAGCTCCTTAAAAATATGGGTCATTTTTGGCTCCGCTATTCCGGCTGCTTTTATCACATCTTCCACACTCACTTCTTCTATTTTACCTTCTACCCCGAGATCGGTGATCACAGATATGGCAAATACAGGCATATTCATATGCCGCGCTACCAGGCACTCAGGCACCGTTGACATCCCTACGGCATCGGCACCTATTATTCTGATGTATTTGTATTCGGCAGGTGTTTCCAGATTAGGGCCTGTAACACTTGCATAGACACCTGTATGAATTTTTATATTCGCTTTTTCAGCAATTTCGAGCGCCTGCGCTATCATTTTACGGTCATAAGGCTCACTCATATCCGGAAATCGCGGGCCAAATGCATCCATATTCGGACCCCGGAGCGGGTTGTCAGGGTGCAGGTTGATATGATCTGTGAGAATCATCAAGTCACTTATTTCCTGGTTTGGGTTTACGCCGCCACTTGCATTTGAGATAAAAAGTTTTTCAACACCCAGCAGCTTCATAACCCTTACAGGAAAGGTGATTTGCTGAGCGCTATAACCCTCATAATAATGAAACCTGCCTTGCATTACCACTACTTGCTTACCAGCGAGCTTTCCAAAAATTAACTTTCCCGAGTGGCTTTCTACAGTAGAAACAGGAAAATGAGGGATGTCGTGATAATTCAAAACTACCTCAGCTTTCACTTCTTTGACCAAAGCTCCAAGTCCGGTACCCAGAATTATTCCATACTGTGGTGCATGTTCGTAGTGATCCTGTATGTAATTGGCGGCTTCCTTTATTTGTTCCAGCATAAACCTCAAAAAGTATTTTGCAAAATTTTGCGCTAAGCTACTAAAATAAGGAATAAAAACCCCATCTTGCATATCCTGCCCGAAAACAATCTGGCAATATGCTTTTTACAATTCAATTTAATACAGAATTCTTTTTAAATTTACCGCGATTCATTTTCGATCAATATTTAACCATTAAGTAATGAAATTTATAGTTTCTTCATCAATTTTGCTCAAGCAGCTTACACATATCAATGGCGTAATCACTTCAAACCCTGTAGTACCAATTCTCGAAAATTTCTTATTTGAAATTGGCGATGGAATGCTGACCGTAACCGCCTCAGATCTCAACATGTCTATGATTACCGAAGTAGATGTGGAAGCCAATGAAACTGGAAGTATAGCAGTACCTGCCAAAATTTTAATGGAAACGCTACGCAATTTGCCAGAGCAACCCATTACCATTTCTATCGACTTCGATACCTATAGTTTGGAAATAAGCTCTGACAATGGTCGCTACCGACTTGCCTGTGAAAATGCGCTGGATTTTCCTAAAGTGCCTGAGGTAAGCAATAGCTCCAATATAAACATATCAACCGATGCTCTGGCCAGTGCCATTACCAATACCATTTTTGCCACAAGCAGCGACGAACTTCGCCCTGCTATGACAGGTGTTTACATGAAACTCAGCGAAACCAACACAACTTTTGTTGCTACTGATGGCCATAGAATGGTGCGGTATCGTCGGGTAGATGTAGCTTCTGATGAAGAAACATCAATTATAATTCCTAGAAAAGCACTGAACCTGCTTAAGACTACTTTGCCGATTGAAAACACCAATGTAAATATTGAATTTAATCCAACTCATGCATTTTTCAGATTCAATAACATCCGCATGACTTGTCGCCTCATTGATGAAA
>DAIQNU010000158.1:0-8255 GCA_036788235.1 Cyclobacteriaceae bacterium | reverse complement strand
GGTACATCTTCTGAAATCCAATGGTCTTCGCATCTTGTGTATCAGGATAATCCCTTTCAGGAAAACGTATGGTCTGGTCATCAGGTAACTGGCCCGCCCGATGCTTTTCCACCAGGCGCGCTGCATAAAAGTGCCTTCAGACTTCGTTCGCGATCTGATATCGGTAGGTTTATCGTAGGTTTTGACCAGCCTCAAAAGGCTACTCACGTGGTAATTGTTGAGAGTTTTTTGCCAGGCCGAGTTGCACAGGTAAAACTCATAGATGACAAGGGAAATTTTTATGTGATCTACCAAAGCATAGCCTATGCATCGACTGATAACTTTCGAACCCTTGTACTGGGCTTTCCTAAAACACCCTATTTGGTCAAAGAAGTAGAAATCACGCTAAGCACCGTGGCAGCACCAGGCAATAGCCAGATAGATGCTGTGGGAATTAGCGATCATGAAGACATAGCAGGAATCCGTAAAGAGCTTCGTGGTGCAAATTTCAACATTCATCATCAACTCACATTTGTATCAGTAAAAGAAAAACTAAACGAGAACATTAACAGCAGATACACTGAAACCAAACCACTTGTTTCTCACGATGGTCGTACTTTGTTTTTTTCACGGATGTTTTATCCGGGAAATTTTGGAGGCAAAGAAGATCCTCAAGACATTTACTTTTCCACTGCTGAAAATGACCATTGGCAAGTAGCTAAAAACATAGGTTCACCCCTAAACGATCTCGAGCCCAATGGAGTTTGCAGTATTTCGCCGGATGGCAAAAATATGTTGGTCATTAACGCTTACCAGCCCAATGGCTCTATTACACCAGGTGTGTCCATTTCGCGTCTGACTTCAACCGGATGGAGCAAACCTGAGCAAATCCTGATTGATGACTTTTATAATACGAGTGAATTTCAGGACTTCTATCTTTCTGCGAATGGAGATGTAATGCTTATGGCTCTCGAAAGAAGAGGTGGCTATGGCGATCAGGACTTGTACCTTAGTTTTAAAAAAGGGTACAACCATTTCTCCAAACCAGTAAATATGGGTCGCACCATTAATACTACAGGCGCAGAGTTTGCTCCTTTTTTATCTGCTGATGGCACGACTTTATACTTCTCTTCTGATGGCCACGGTGGTTATGGTAAAAGTGACATTTTTTTTAGTTACCGGCTCGACAGCTCTTGGTTGAGTTGGACTACGCCAAGAAATATTGGCCCGGCTATTAATACATCAAGTTGGGATGCCTATTTTAGCATCACTTCAGATGGTCGCTATGCTTATTTCGTTTCTTCAGAAGGCGACAGGCGTGAAGCAGAAAGCATATATAGAATATCATTGCTCAAAGATATGCATGAGGAACCCGAAAAGCTGGAATTGAGCTTTAGTGGTAATGTATATGATGCTCAAACGCGCATACCTATTCAAGCAGTAATCGAATTAAGCCCCGATGCTTTAGGTAGGGTAAGTGAATTGCATTGCGATGAAACAACGGGATATTTCTCGACCAAACTTACCCAAAACGGACTCTATCGTTTCAGCATGCAAGCTCCTGGTTATGTGGGTTTTGATGATACATTTATGGCTGATCTGTATAGTCAACAAGACATTCGTCGTGAGGTTTTTTTACAGCCAATTTCCCCTGGCCAGGTTATAAATATCGATAATCTACAATTTGAGCAAGGCAAACCGACTATTCTCGAAGTTTCATTGCCCATCGTCGATAAATTATTGCATGTTTTGCGCAGCAATCCGGGTATGGTCATAGAGTTGGCGGGACATACAGACCGACTTGGCTCAAAAGATGCAAATTTTAAATTGTCACTAGATCGCGTTGAAAATGTAAAACAATACCTGGTGGAAGGAGGCATAGAACCATGGAGGGTACGCACCATTGGTCATGGAGGATCAAGACCCATAGCACCTAGTGATAACGAGGACAACCGGGCACTCAATCGACGGGTGGAAATTACCGTTATGCGTATTGGGGAGGCAAGGTAAATCACCTAAAATCTCCGCCTAAAAAGTGGCAAATAACTTTATTTGAGCATTTTTGAATTTATATATTCATTACACAGTCACCTTGTACTGCATATTGTACAATTGAGTATAAAATCCATTTTTTTCCAACAAATCAGCATGATTGCCACTTTCTTTGATTTCACCATGATCAAGCACCATTATGTTATCTGCATTTTGTATAGTGCTTAGCCTATGAGCTATTACTATAGATGTTCGTCCTTTCATGAGCTTTTCAATGGCGGCTTGTATCATTTCTTCTGTTTCTGTATCGACCGATGATGTGGCTTCATCCAGTATAAGAATACGTGGATCATACACCATAGCACGGATAAAGGAGATGAGTTGCCTTTGACCAACCGACAAAGTTGCTCCGCGCTCCATTACATTGTACGAAAGGCCGCCCGGCAAGCGCTCAATAAATCGGCGCGCACCTACGAGATCTGCCGCCTCCATTATTTTATCTCTACCGATTTTGGGGTTGCCCAGCGTGATATTTTGTCCAATGGTATCAGAAAACAAAAACACATCTTGCATTACAATACCAATTTTTTCGCGTAATGCGGTTAGCTCATAGTTTTCAATACGCTCGCCATCAATGAGAATCTCCCCTTTATTAATATCATAGAAACGATTTAATAAATTGATAATAGACGATTTGCCCGCTCCTGTGGCACCTACTATAGCTAGCGAAGATCCTTCATTTACATTGAAAGTGATGTCTTTCAATACATAATTTTCATCTTCATAAGCAAACCATACATTTTTAAATTCGACTTTACCACGTATCATTTCTGGTTTCAAATTTCCTTCATTTGGAATTTGATTGGTGCTATCGAGCAGTCTGAAAATACGAGAAGAACTGACTATGCCCATTTGCAAAGTATTAAATCTATCCGCTATAAGCCTGATGGGTCTGAAAAACATCTGAATGTACATGATAAAGGCAATAAGTACTCCGAGGCTGGTATGTTCTTGAATAATGCCTTTAGCACCATACCACACCAGTAAGCCAATGCCCAGAGCCTGAATGACCTCTGCCACAGGAAAATAAATGGAATAATACAATACAGACTTGATGTTGGCTTGCCTGTGTTCAGTATTTATTTTTTTAAACTTTTCGTATTCACGCGATTCACTATTAAAAATCTGTACAATGTTCATTCCTGTAATGTGCTCTTGTACAAATGAATTCAGGTTAGCAACGGCATTTCTAACCAGATTAAATGCCTGTTTTATTTTTTCTTTAAAAACATAGGTAGCAATAACCAGCAGCGGCAAAGTTGAGAGACTGATAAGGGTGAGTTTCCAGTCGGTATAAAACATAATGGCCAGTATAAAGATCAATTGCAGCAAATCGCCAATTAAGGCTGCCAACCCCTCACTAAATACTTCAGCCAGGGTTTCGATATCGGAAACGGTGCGGGTAACCAACCTACCTATGGGTGTGCGGTCATAAAACCGAAGCCTGAGCGACAGTAAATGCCGGTACAACCTTACCCTGATGTCTTTGATAATAAACTGACCAAGCCAACCCGATAAATAAGTATGAAAATATTGCACTATGCCTTGCAAAATCAAGAGCCCAATCAGCAGTATGGTCATATTAACCAAGCCCTGAAAGTCGCCAATAGAGACGTAATCATCTATGGCAAAAGATACTATATAAGGGCGGGTAGGTGCCAGTACTGCCATAAGAAATGTAAGCAATACCAGAATATTAAACTGCAAGCGATAAGGTCGTACATATTTGTACAGCCTTCTGAGTATTTTGAAATCAACAATATTTCCGCTTATCTGCTCTTTTTCCATAGTATCATTTATAAATATGTTCTGGATACACCACCTGACTTAGGTATAAACCAGCTCCCGGAACTGATATGCCTGCCTTTTTGCGATCTTTACTTTCAATTATTGCCTTATACTCTTCCAGCGTGATTCTTTTTTGACCTACCAGCAGCAATGTACCCACAATGGAACGTACCATGCCTCTCAAAAACCTGTTGCTGCTGATATGAAAATCAAGCATTTCGTTCTCTTCATTCCAGTGTGCAGCAGTGATGTCGCAGAAAAAATTATTGACATTGGTTTTAACAATACTGAAGCTCTGAAAGTTATGTCTGCCAATTAATAAATCAGTGGCTTCTCGCATAGCATCTAGGTCTAGAGGTTTATGGAAATAATAGGCCAACCCAATCCACATGGGGTTTTTACGTCGGTTTATTTTGTAGATGTAGCTTCTGGACGTAGCATGAAAACGGGCATTGGCATCAATTGGCACAGGTTTGATCGACTTTATGGCTATGTCCTCGGGCAAAAAAGCATTCAATCTATTCGTGATATCTTCACAGTCTATTTCAGAATTGCAATCAAACTGCATAATCTGCTGAAGAGCATGCACGCCTTTGTCAGTTCTGCCACTGCCGAGGCTTTCTATTTTTTGTTGAAGCAGACAACCAATGGCATGATCGATCGTTGCCTGTACACTTGCAGCATTTTCTTGTGCTTGCCAACCATGATATGCTGTGCCCTTATAGCTTACATCTGCAAAATACCTAAATTCCATAATGCCAAAATTACGTCCATTGCTTCAATATTCATTCATTTGGCCTAAAAGCTTTTTTATATTGCAGGTATTTTATCGACTCGATGGCTATGTTTATTCTGATACTGTTTGTGGTAAGTTTGCCTCAGTTTCCTTCAACCAATTGAGTAAGTCCTTTTTTAGTTTCGCGGCTACACGGGCTTTATTTCTGGCAATATTATTCAACTCTCCAGGATCTTTTTTTAAGTCATAAAGCTCTACCGAATTGGTTTCAAAAAAATACAGCAATTTATAATTGCCTTCGCGCATGGCTGCCGAAGGGCGCCCTCCCTGATTACTAAAATGCGGATAATGCCAATATAAAGACGTATTCTCAAGAGCTTTACCTTCTTTCCAAAGTGGCAATAAACTTCTGCCATCGAACTTTTCTTGCGAATCATATGCACCAACCACATCCATGAGGCTCACAAATATGTCGGCACTACTAACTAAGGCATCACTTTTGGTACCAGCCTGTATAGTACCTGGCCAGCTCAAAAGCATTGGCACTCTTATACCTCCTTCATAAAGATACCCTTTGCCTTCACGATATGGCTCATTGGTGGTGGGCTGTGGGCCGCCTTCAGGAACTGCCAATCCGCCATTGTCGGAGCAAAAAATAATGATGGTGTTTTTTGTAAGTCCATTTGCTTCCAGTGCCTGTATCAGTCGGTCGGTATTTTGATCAAGATTATCGACCATGGCAGCATAGGTAAGGTTGTAGGCATCGTGACTTTCTAAGCTTTGGTATTTTTTTATATCCTCATCTTTGGCTTGAAGAGGAATATGTACTGCATAGTGTGCCAGGTACAAGAAAAATGGCTCATCTTTATGTTGTGCTACAAAGGCTATGGCTTCATCAGTAAGCCGATCGGTCAAATATTCACCATCAGTGCCATCAATCATTTCAGTACGGCCAGATTTTTGCCAGGCAGGAAAAAAGTATTGTCCGGCACTACCTCTACCGCCCACTACCACATCGAAGCCCTGATTTTTGGGACTGAATTCACTTTCATGTTCATTGTCGCTAAGATGCCACTTGCCAAACATACCCGTGATATAGCCTATTTCTTTCAATCTTTCAGCAAGGGTATTTTCTTCTAAAGGCAATTGGGGTACATAAGCAGCAGGGATCATATTCGATAAAGAATCGAAACGCATGCCATACAAATAATTCGTCAGTTTTAGTCTTGCCGGGCTTTTGCCCGTCATAATGGCCGCTCGGGTTGGGGAGCAAACTGGTGCTGCTGCATAAGCATTTTCGAATAGCATACCAGATGCCGCGAGCTTGTTTAATGCAGGTGTTTGCATAAATTCATTGCCATAGCAAGCCAAATCACTAATGCCCAAATCATCTGCCAGTATCAATACAATATTGGGTTTTTGGTTGGTCGAGTCAGTATGTGCCTGTCCATGACTGGGAGCAATTAATTGAAGCAGTGCAACCAGAATAAAACATGTACAAGGTCGAATCATAGATGTTGAATTTTGCATATTTGTGATAAATGCAAATATGCAAAACCCAAGCCAAACAATACGTAAATGAGCTAAACTCTTGAGTGCGAAAGAAAAAAAACTTATAAAATTTGGTTTAAATCCTACATTCCTATTGAGACCACAGGAAATCTTAATTTTGCGTAATGGGGTAGAATTTGCAAATTGTATCACTTAAGAAACTAGTGTTTTAAGTTGGCATGCCTAAACCCTATCCACTTAAACCAATTTGGTAGATTTAGGTAATTGATATCGTAATTATTTTTTATCGGATGTAAAGTAATCTTAACAAATAGACCGTCAGAAAATTAACCAATCTTTAGTGAGCCTTAGAGCTGATAAAATTTGACTAGAAGCACACCTAAACACATTGATACTTTGAATAATAGTTTTGATCTAAAAAAATACTCATGAGAAAGTCAATATTATACTATTTGTTATTGTGCCTTTTACCTTTTGTAAGTCTTGCCCAAGATCGAATTACTGGGCATAATTTTGCAACAAGATCGGAAGTTATAGCACCTAGAGCTATGGCTGCTACGAGTCATCCACTGGCCACGCAGGTAGCGCTCGACATTATGAAAACCGGCGGCAATGCAATTGACGCTGCCATTGCGGCCAATGCCATGCTGGGTTTGATGGAGCCTGTAGGTTGTGGTATCGGGGGCGATTTGTTTGCCATAGTTTGGGATGCAAAAACCAAAAAGCTTTATGGACTCAATGCCAGTGGACGGTCGCCGCAAAAACTGTCACTTGAATATTTCAAGAGCAATGGTCATAGTGAAATTCCATTGTTTGGTCCATTGTCGGTATCAGTACCTGGCTGTGTCGATGGCTGGTTCGAACTTCATGAAAGATTTGGTCGAGCCGATATGCCCGATCTTTTGGAACCTGCTATACAATATGCCCGAAATGGATTTCCGGTAACAGAAATCATCGCGTTTGCCTTGGAAAGAAGTGGTAAAAGATATGCTCAGTATGATGGCTTCAAAGAAACCTACATGCCTAATGGCAAAATGCCGCAAAAAGGAGAAATATTTAAGAATCCAGCATTAGCCAATACCTATGAAAACATTGCTATTCGCGGTAAAGAGTATTTCTATACTGGAGAAGTGGCTCGTAAAATTGATGCCTATATCAAGGATCAAGGTGGGTTTTTATCCTATGAAGATCTTTCAGACCATAAGTCCGAGTGGGTAGAACCTGTTTCTGCCAAATACAGAGGCTACGATGTGTGGGAATTACCACCTAATGGGCAGGGTATAGCGGCTTTGCAAATATTGAATATTCTTGAAGGCTACGATTTGGCTAAAATGGGCTACGGAAGTACTGAATACATTCATACATTCGTTGAGGCTGTAAAGCTGGCTTTCGAAGATCGGGCAAACTATTACGGTGATATGGCTTTTTCGAAAGTTCCGGTCGATAAACTAATTTCGAAAAGTTATGCTGCGGAGCTCCGCAAAAAAATTGACCCCAACCGAGCCGCCAGCCGTGTGGATGTAGGCAATCTCAACCATAGCGAAACAATTTACCTGACCACGGCAGATGCCGAAGGTAACATGGTATCATTGATTCAAAGTAACTACATGGGCATGGGATCGGGAATGACGCCTCCGGGATTGGGCTTTATGATTCAAAACCGGGGTCAGCTCTTCACACTGGAACCCGGGCATCCCAATGCCTATGCACCAGGTAAACGTCCCTTTCATACCATAATACCAGCCTTTGTTACCAAAAATGGTCAACCACATATGAGTTTTGGAGTTATGGGAGGTGCATTTCAGCCACAAGGTCATGCCCAAATTCTTATCAATATGATTGACTTTGGTATGAACCTGCAAGAAGCGGGCGATGCACCCAGGATCCAGCACATGGGAGCCTCTGAGCCTACAGGTAAAAAGATGACCGATGGTGGGCAAGTATACCTCGAAACAGGTTTTGATTTTGAAGTCATTAGATCTCTACTATTAAAGGGCCACAAAGTAGGTTTTGATCTGCTTGGCTATGGTGGGTATCAGGCTATTATGTGGGATCCTGCTAAAAGGGTATACTATGGTGCCTCAGAATCGCGCAAAGATGGTCAGGCTGCTGGTTATTAGTGTCTGGATGCTGATTATAGATGATTAACCATGATTGAATTGTTTAGCACAAGCCATCAACTATTTGG
>DAIQNU010000157.1:0-8283 GCA_036788235.1 Cyclobacteriaceae bacterium | reverse complement strand
ATTCGCGATAAACTTATTCATCCTTCGGTTGGTATAGTAAGGATTCTAAGTTTATGCTCATTTCATAAGCGAATACTTTAATGCATGCAAATTACTGAATCTTCAATTAAACACTAAAATGTTATACTGATTTTAGTCAATGCCGAATGCAATTGTCTCATACGTAATTTTTTAGACTTAATTATTCATTTATAATCTGATAATTAATGCTTGATCTCCAATATTATGATTTATTTTGCAAAGTGCGTTAAAAATAGATTTTTGTCCAGAATCTCTTTCTCAAATGTATCATTTAATTAACGCAATTTCTTAAGTAGAAAATATGTTGAAATTACTTAACACACTACTCAACGTTGAAAAAGGTGAGGAAAAACCTGTGCTGCTGTTGCTGCTATATGGTTTTTTCATGGGTATTTTCTTTTCTGCTTACCGTGCAGTTTCCGAAACGCTGTTTTTAAGTCAACTAAGCGCCTATATAACCGAAGCCATGTTTGCCTCGGGACTCTTTGGAATAGTATGTACAGGGCTCTATGCATGGGCGCAGCGCCGGTTTAACTATTCCAAACTGGTAAATTTAAATTTGGTACTGATATTCATTTTTATTGCCGGTACACGTTTGATGGTGGGTGTCACCGGAAATGACTGGATGGTTTTTTTACTCTATATAATGTACCAACCGATTTTTGCCATTTGTATGCTAAGTTTTTGGGGTGTATTTGGTCGAATGTTTGACCTTCGTCAATCCAAACGTATTATTGGTGGTATAGATGCCGGACAATTGATTGCTACTATTATTGGTTTGTTTTCTATTCCTTTTTTGCAGAATTATTTTAAGGACATCATTCAAATTCTTAATGTGGGCGAAGTGGCACTTCTAGGTGCTTTGATCACCCTTGTGGTCATTACCCGAAAATTTAAATTGGGTAGTTACCACGCTATTAAAGGCACGAGAGCACCAAAAGAATCGAGTTTTAAATATTTATTTAAAAATAAATATATCGTACTGCTATCTACTTTTCTGTTTTTATCCATGTTGGTATATAGCTTCGTACACTTCTCGTTTTTGAGTGTAACCAGTATACAATACAATGATGAGAACAAGCTGCTCACATTTGTCAGTGTTATTCATGGATCCGTACTGTTTGTAAGTCTTTTAATGCAAACCTTTGTCAATGAGAAACTAATTTCCATGTATGGGTTAAAAACTTCTCTGCTTCTACTTCCATTAGTGCTTTTTGTATTTATTTGTTTAAGTATGGGAGCCGGGTTTGTTTTTGGTTTTACAGTTGCATCACCAGACTTTGTATATTTTTTCTTATTTATCACACTTAGTTACCTACTCGCATCTATTTTACGTGAGGCACTAGAAAGCCCGGTTTTCAAGATATTTTTCATGCCAATTAATCCCAGATTCCGATTTGATATTCAAACCCGGGTGGAAGGAATGGTTAATGAACTTGCCAGGTTGGTTTCGGGCGCCATGATTTTTGGTTTGGGCATGATTCCCGTTTTCAGACTTATAGATTTTAATACCTTTCTTATATTTTTGATTATACCTTATTTTTTATTGGTCTTTGTCATCTACCGGTATTATCATCAAAGTATTAAACGCCGTTTGGAAGAGCAAAAAGAAGACTTTGAGGATCAGGTACATCATGATATAAGTCAGATTCGGCAAATGGCACTTAGCGAAAGATCTATTGAAAGTGTCCACGAATTAATTTTTATTTTAAAAATTCTGGCGCGCTACTCCCCCGAACAGTTTAAAGAAGTAGTTTCTATTATTCGCAATGAAGAGAACAACCAATGCGGACAACTGGCCATATTGAGTCTTCAAGATGACATTACTTTTTTGCACCTCACGGGCAATTATGATGATAAAGATCCAAATAGCAGTGGGAAATTACTTGATCTAAAAGCAATGGTCAAAAGTAAAGACAGTGCTGAACGTAAAAATGTAGCAGAGCTGATAGGACTGGGATATAAAGGTGATACTGTAAAACTGTTAAATGAGTTGTTGTCTGACCAAGATCCTGCTGTAATAAAATCTGCTATAACCGCCGCTGGCAAAACATCTCAGATTGAATTGCTTCCATTAATCATTGACTACCTACAGCAAAAGGAATTTATGGATGATGCAGCCATCGCACTTATCAATTTTGGTTCTGAGGCTTTTCCGGTGTTAGATGTCATTTTCTATGGAAAAGAAGAAAATGTACTTGTAAAATTGAAAATTTTGGGCATTTATGGTAGAGTAGGTGGTGATGAAGCCTTGAAATTACTATGGAATAAAATTGAGTTCCCTGATTATAAGGTAATATATAAAGTGCTTTATGAATTAAGTAGATGTAGCTTTAAAGCTGATTTTAAACAGAGGTCAAAAATTAAAAAAATAATTGAAGAAGATATTGAAGTGTACCTAATCAATATAATGACCATTCGTGAGCTCAATAATTTTGATAAAACTTATGAAAACCAACAATTAATACAAGCTCTTGAAGAGGAAAACAAACAGCGAATAAGCCATGTATTTATGCTGCTTGAAATGATTTTTGACCGCGACTCTATTTTATTGGCAAAAGAAAACATTGAAAAAGGTACAGGTGAGGGCACCAATAATGCATTGGAGTTACTAGATATTATACTTACCGAAGACTTGCAACATAGAGTGATTTCATTGTTGGATGACGTATCTTATGACCAGAAAATCGAAAAGCTGCGTCAATTTTATCCAGTAGAGGTAAGTAATAACGAAGTTGAAATCTTGATAAACATTATAAATCGAGATTATAATAAAGCCAATCGCTATACCAAAGCCAGAGCTCTTTTACAACTTGCCCATACTTCGCCTGAACCGGGATCGCTTGACACATTTCTGATGGCTAATTTGTTCAATCCTGACAAATTCATTTTCATGGCAACGGTACAGTGTGTTCAAAAAATCAATCCATCTTTATTGCCGGTATACAAATCCCGATTGATAAACAAAGCTGAAGATAAACTTAGTTTTCTGCCAGTAGACAATGCACTTAAAAATGCTGTCAACTTAATTAATACACTTGATTTGATTGCGTTTTTTAGAGAAAAAACAACTTTTGGTGGGCTAAGTGGGCTATTTCTCTCAAACCTTACAGAAGAAACTAAGCTTAAGCATTTTGAACAAAACTTAGATTTGCCACTTGCTAAATGGGACAAGGAAATCTTTTTTTGGATCTATAAAGGGTCGATAGTACTGGTCAATAATGCAGATAACAATCAATTAACCTTTTCGGAGGGTGTATTGATAACAGAGGAATTTACAGGATATGCCTTAAACGGTGACTATCAGCTAATTATACCAGCAGAAACGACTATTTTAACCATTGATAAGCAAAAATTTTATGAATTAATTACTGAGGATCTTGAGACACTACTGGCCGTAGCCAAGGTTTTGGAGCAGTTTAAAAAAGAAATAAAACACACATTAATTCTAGAGGAATGAAAAATTTTGAAGCTTATAAACAATTGAAAAATAGATTGCTATACCTGCTTGTTTTAATTAAATAATTAAGTAAAACTTGCAAGTGATTGCATAATCGTCAGCTTGTATTTAACTTTTCAAAGATTTTTATTCTGATTTGTAAATAATTCAAGTTTAAAAATTAGCATTAAGTAAAAACCACAATTAATGAAACCAGGTCAAGATATTTTCCTGATATACGCTCGTACAGATAGTGATGCAGCAGAAAGCAATGGATGGGTATTCAATCTCCATCGGTTGTTAGAAATGTTGCTAGGCAGGATATCAGGTCTGGAAATTAAAATCACTACTATCCCTGACAACGAATTAAGCTTTGAAGAGATTTATTCTCCTTCATCCATTATTTTACCTATTATTTCAGATGAGCTGTTGAAAAGCCACAATTTCAATGAAGAAGTAAAGGTATTTCATGAAAAGGCCATTCATAAAAGTAGAAACAATATAGCCTGGGAGTCTCGTATTTTCAAAATATTCAAGTACCCTTATGAAGGTCATTTTTTATTAGACTTTCTGAGCAATTCTATTGGTTATAATTTCTTTCATCTCGATCCTACTACGGATCAGATTGTTACTTATACGGATTTTACCGGACCCGATTCTGAAAAAACTTTTTGGATGCGCTTGTATGATCTGGCTTATGATCTATGGCGTGTAATTGAGCAATTATCGGAGCCTGAAGCCGAGCTCAAGGAAATCAACCGATCGCTAAATGCATTTAAAATATATCTGGCTGAAACCGGCCATGATCTAAGTCAGGAGCGGGATATGATTCGTCGCGAGCTTACCAGAAGCGGATTTGATGTACTTCCTGACCGCAGGCTCCCAGAAGATATTGATGCCATTCATAAAGTCGTAAAAAAGGATCTAAAAAATTGTCGGCTCTCCATTCATTTGGTTGGTGCAGATATAATAAGTCGCAGGCACCAGGGTTTATCGCTTACCGAAGTTCAAAACAACCTTGCCATTGAGCACTTTAACAATCTGGTTAAAGTATCCGGAGCTACCGACACTGATGAATCAGGTAGAATTCTATGGATCTCACCTACTTTGGATAGGCTTACCCTTAGTCAGAAAGTTTATCTTGAAAATTTACGAAAAGGCTCAGATTATTTGCATACTACAGATATTTTGGAGTGTTCTATTGAGGAATTGAAAGCTTTCGTTCTTAAGAAAATATCGCAAATGCAACAGGCTTCAGAATCGTTCGATTTTGAAACTGCAGACGAAGGTGGTAAGCTCATCTATTTGATTTATGATAAATTGCATGACCAACGAGCCATTGAAATTAGCAAGATGCTCAAAAATAGTGGACATCAGGTTTTAGTTTCAGATTTTGAAGGTACGGCAGAAGAAGTTCAAAGAAAGCACAATGAAAAGTTAAAAAAGTGTGATGCCACGCTGATATATTACGGAAATGACAATGATAAATGGGTAAAGAGTAAATTGAAGGATCTTGCCAAAGCCCTAGGACTGGGCAGAGACAGGCCGATATTTCCCCAAGCTATTGTAGTGGATAGCGAAACCAGTGATTTTTCAATAACAAGAGATAGTCAAAATGCCTTAGTGCTCAATTCGAAGTCAGATGATTCTTTTCTTGAACCATTTTTATCCCGGTTAAAAAGTGAACTATGAGCCAAGATGAAACATATGTTGGTGTTCCTGCCATTAATGTTGTTAATGGCACCATAAACCCATTCCCGGGGCTTCGGCCATTTGGTTTTGAAGAAAGTCATCTGTTTTTTGGTCGTGAAGGACAAAGCGATGAAATATTAAATAATCTTCAGATGCATCGGTTTACGGCCATTATTGGTGCATCAGGAAGTGGTAAGTCTTCAATTATGTTTTGCGGGGTAATTCCTGTATTACATGGGGGTATTATGGCCAACGCAGGTTCCTCTTGGTCTGTATTGGTAACAAGGCCCGGCATCAATCCCATAGAAAACCTCTGCGATACATTGCTATCACATGATGGCTCGATAGATATTACCGGCAACGAAGATCCTATTAAAAAAATCACCCTTGCAACTTTGAGGCGTAGCTCAATGGGGGTAGTAGATGCACTCAAACAAATAACAAGAGGTAAAAAAGATACCAATTTCTTTATCCTTGTCGACCAATTTGAGGAATTGTTTCGTTTCATTTCTTCGGAAGATAATCCGGCCATCAAAGACGAAGCGATAAATTATGTAAATCTGTTGATCACAGCCATCTCACAAAGCGAATTGCCAGTGTATGTGGCCATTACAATGCGTGCGGATTTTATTGGCGATTGCTCTCAATTTCCGGTGCTCACGCAATTGATCAATAGAAGCCACTATCTCATTCCACAAATGACCCGCGAGCAACTCAGACTTGCCATCGAAGGGCCTGTAGCTGTTGGAGGTGGCAGAATTGCAAAGCGATTGACCCAACAATTGCTCAATGATATTGGTACCAATGCTGATCAGCTACCGGTATTGCAGCATGCACTTATGCGTACTTGGGATTACTGGCTAAAGCATAGGGAAGAAAACGAGCCTATGGATTTAAGGCATTATGTAGCTATAGGTAAGGTGCATGAAGCCCTCTCACAACATGCTAATGAAGCTTATGCCGAACTAAATCGTAGAGGTCAGGAAATTTGCGAGGTTTTATTTAAATCTCTTACTGAAAAAGGCCAGGACAATATAGGCACAAGAAAAGCTGCCAGAATTCATACAATTGCCGAAATTGCCGGTGCTTCGTGCGAAGATGTAATAGATGTAGTAGATGTTTTCAGGCAGCCAGGACGCTCATTATTGATGCCATCTACTGAGGTAGAACTCATTGACGATTCAATTATAGAAATTTCGCATGAAAGCTTAATGCGCATTTGGTACCGACTGAGAGAGTGGGTAGATGAAGAAGCCGAATCGGCCAAAACTTACTTGCGAATTTCTGAAGCTGCCGCATTGCATCAGCAAGGTAAATCAGGCTTATGGCGTCCACCAGATCTACAAGTGGGTCTCAATTGGCAAATAAAGCAAAAGCCTTCGCTTGCCTGGGCTCTGAGATATGATGCATACTACGAAAGGGCCATTAACTTTTTGGAAGTAAGCGATAAAGAATTTCAGCTTGAACAACGCAGAAAGGAAGTTGAAGCAAAAAGAAGGTATGAAAGAACGAAACTGGTTTCTGTCATTCTCGGTATTTTAACAATTATTTCATTGTTGTTTTTCATATTTGGTTGGATCAAAAAAGGCGAAGCGGATGAGAAAGCGCAAATAGCTGAAGAAAATAGAAGAGAAGCAGATAGACAAAAAGAACTGGCTATAGAACGTGGCGAAGAGGCAGAAAAACAATTTAGATTAGCTGAGCAAAGTCGACAAATAGCAGTTGAACAGACTGAATTGGCAAATGAAAATTATTTGGATGCTTTGTATCAAAAGGATCTGGCGATGAGTAGCGAAGATCGTGCAAGAAGAGAAGCTGAAGTAGCTGAGCAACAAAGAATATTGGCTGATGAACAACGAAGAATTGCCCAGCAAGCTGAGCGGGTAGCAAGTTCAGAGCGTGACAAAGCAGACCGGCTTCGTATGCTTTCAATTTCACAGTCGATGGCCGTAAAATCACTGAATATTAATAATGATGTCGAATTAAAAGGGAATCTGGCTCTAAAAGCATTTCACTTTAATCAGCGATATGGTGGCAATGTTTATGACAATTATATTTATGATGGCCTATATTATGCTTTACGCGACTTAGAGGGTGGCAGTTTATACAGAGAATTTGGGCACAAAGATCTTGTAAGAGCTGTAAAATATAAGAGAGATGGTTCTGGTTATTTTTCCACTGGTAGCGATGGTCGACTGTTGTATTGGGATGCCAAAACCATGAAATCACGGGTAATTCACCAGCATAATTATATCAACTATACCATTGAAGTAAGTTTGGATAATAAATGGTTGCTGATGGCAGGTAGTGCACCTTATATATTAGCATTAAATCTTGAAAACAATACTACTACCAAAGTAGAAGGCCATGCCGGACCTGTAACACATTTACTAAACTCACCTAACAAAGCTTATTTCCTGAGTCTGGGTGCCAACGATTACTCTTTAAGAATCAATGATTATTCAAGCAGTTCAGAAATCAAAAAATTTGATGATCGTATGACTGCATTGAATCTAAGCCCTAATGGTGAACTACTTGCTACAGCCAATGAGAAAGGTCAGTTGTTCTTTTGGAATATTCAAAATATGGATCAGAAATTAGGGGAATTCAATATTTCTAAATCACCCATTCATTCAATAGTTTTTCACCCCGACAATAAACGCGTAGTAATAGGTAATGAAGAAGGTATCATTTTTATTTGTGATGTAAGTGGTGGAGCGCAAAACTTTAGGGTATTGATGAGCCTTTCTAGTCAGGGTTCGAGAATCAGCGAAATTGAATTTAGTAAAAATGGAGATTTAATGGCTACAGCTTCGTATGATGGAAGTGTAAAATTATGGGTCATGAACGAACTTGATAATTTGCCAGTATCTTTCGATGACCATGAATCATATGTATGGAGCATTGACTTCGATCCATCTGGCAATTATTTGCTGGCCGGTTCACGTGATGGCTCTGTAAAATTATGGCCAACGAATGCTGATTTGCTGGCCAATGAAATTTGTAATAAAATGATCAAGAATATGAGTCAACGTGAGTGGGATAGATTTGTAGGCAGGGACATTCCTTTTGAGCAGACCTGTGACTTTTCTGGATCTAAAAGATAATGTTAAATTTTTTTAAATATTTAT
>DAIQNU010000156.1:0-8301 GCA_036788235.1 Cyclobacteriaceae bacterium | reverse complement strand
TTTTTCAGGGTGTCTCTGAAACACTTGAAATCAGCAATAAACAACTGCTTCTATTTGAAAATGCCAAATTGAAATTGAACAATCTACCTACAGAGATAAAATCCGTAGATAATTTCAAATGAGAGTCAAGCCACACCTGCACTGACTTAAATGTGCTTTAATGCATTCATTATATGCATTTCGAATAATTTTGGAATTGCAACAAACCGAAAATTATTACGCGAATTGGGATGTGACAACCGTCGACCGCAAATAACCCTTTGCACTCACCCCTTCACAACACTGCCCTTTTTCTGCGTGGCGGCCAGGTTGGTGAAATGCTCGAGGTATTTGGATTTCCAGGCGTTTTTGGAGTAGTGGTCGATGACGGTTTGGCGGCCGGCCTGGCCGATGCGGTCGCGGAGGGCGGGGTCGTTGATGAGGGTTTCGAGCTTGTTGATCCATTCGTCTTCGGTGGTGGCGAGGAAACCGTTTTGGCCTTCTTTGATGATCTGGCTGTTGACGCCAACGTTGGCCATGATGGTTGGGATCTCCAGGGCCATGTACTGGAGGCCTTTGAGGCCGCATTTGCCCTTGGTCCATTCATCGGCGGGGAGGGGCATGATGCCGATGTGGAATGAAGAAAGTTCGCGTACTTCATCGGCTTTGCTCCATGAAATGCCCCGGATACCCAGGTCTTCGTTTTTGTAATTGCCATCTCCAATTACTTTGAAGGTGAGGCGTTCGCCGTATTTTGCCTTGAGCTTTCGCAAAAATGGAAGGGCGTACTCAAAGTGCTGAATGGTGGTCACGCTCCCACTCCATCCAATGCAGATTTTTCCATCGTCATTGGTGGTTTGTACTTTTACGTATTCATCGGTATCAACGGTGGTGGGTACTATGGCTACGTTGCTGTTGAACTGCCGTGCATAATCGGCCAGGTATTGGTTGCCGGCAAATATGAGGTCTGCGTATTTGATGATATCTGCAGTTTTCTCGGCGTTTTTTAGCCAGGCGAGTTTTTTGTTGCCGGCTGATACATTTTGAAGCCAAATGGAGTCGTCAAAATCCATAATGAGTTTTGCCCTGGATTTGGCAAACAGCTTTTCAAAGAATGCGGTGCCCAGCATAAATGATTCGCGCTGGACAAAAATGATGTCGTATTTGTTGGCTTTGATGGTTTCCGAAAGGCGTTTTAGTATGCCTCTGATGAGGATTTTGCTCTTGCCTACAATTTTGCCGGGAGCATAAAATGTCTGGTCGTCATTTTCATTGACGAGCCATGAGAAGTGGTAGTCAAATCCATTTTCCTTCAGGTAGGCAATGTACTGCTCAAATCTGAAACGTTGGCTGGGCGACCTATCGGGTCTGTGAACGGTGAGGTATAATACTTTCGGCATGGCTTTATGAGTGTACCCAAAACGGGGGCAGTTTTTCGGAAATTTCAATATCGTGGAAGTCTGCGCTTTTTCTCGCGCCCACCTCCCTGGCCCAGGTGGCCATGCGCTGCAGTCCTTCATGCAGTGATGTTTGCTTGTTGATCTTGAAAACTCTTTGAGCTTTTGCGTGGTCAGCGTAAGCATGCACCACTTCGTTTCTGGCTTCGAGGTGCTTTACCTGCCCATTGATCCCCATGACATCCATTACGGCCTCGGCGAGTTCTAGTACGGTGTATTCTTTGTCGGCGCCTACATTGAATATTTCGTTGTAAGCCTCAGGTATATTCACCGATTGTGCGATGTAAGGTGCCAGGTCACCGATGTAGCTGAAAGCCCTTGTCTGCAGTCCATCACCAAATACTGAGAGCGGCTTGCCCTGCATTAGCTGGTTCATGAAGATGCCAATCACATTGCGGTATTTATCGCCAATGTTTTGGAACTCACCATACACATTGTGGGGCCGAAAGATAACGTAGTTCAATCCAAACATTTCATGCGCTGCTTTCAGGTCCAGCTCTACTGCATATTTGGCAACGCCGTAAGGGTCTTCAGGCTCCGGATGCATGGATTCGCGCATGGGGGGCTCAAGCGGTCCATATACGGCAATAGAAGATGTGAAAACGAAGCATTTGACTTTTTGCTTTACCGACTCATTGATCAGGTTGATACTGCCTATCAGGTTGTTGTTGTAATTGAAGCGGCGGATAAAATGACTCAATCCTTCAGCTGCGTAGGCGGCAAGGTGGTATACATAGTCAAACTTATACTCTTCGAAGAGGGCTTCCACCAGCGCTACGTCGGTAATGCTTCCCTTAATGAATGTGGCTTTCGGATTTACATGGTCCTCAAAGCCACCGCTCAGATCGTCGAGCACGATAACCCTGTGCCCCAATGCTATTAACTCGTTTGTAACATGGGCGCCAATAAAACCCGCGCCGCCAGTAACCAATGATGTGATCAATGTTTGTGATTTTGAGCGAATATATCATAAATGGCAAGAACACCGGTTATTTACTCTTTAATTCTTCGCCCATCATTTCATTCAAGGGCTTATTGAATTATCCACTGGTTACGGCCCGGTTAAATACGTTTTAAAACCAAGATAGCAGCGCTACCCTCCTCTCAATCTTTTGCTGTAATATTGCAGTCAATCAGTTGAGCAAGTATATTGAACAGCGCCAGACCCAGCGCAGGGGTAAAAATCCAGGGTATCGGTACCCGGGCACAATGAAGAAAAACAAATACCGAAGGTGGTGGAATTATGCCGCTAATAGCATAATGGAGTAGTAAGATTGAGGCGCACGATTGTAAATAAACGGCATTGTGCGCGTATTGAGAACATCCATTGCGCTAAAACAGTGTAGAAATATTTATTTAGCTAAGATTCCTTCTTCCGAAGATAAACCGTTAGCTGCATCCCTGTATTGGTCCATTTCATCCATAGTTTTAAAACCTGATGGAAAATTTTTGGCAAACCGTAAATAGAGCATACCGTGTAATAACTTTTCTCAATTTTAAATCCAAGTCTTTGAGCGAGGGCTTCAAATGTTTTAATATCAAATTCATACAAATGATATGGAGGATGCATAGGACTTACATTAGTCACGTAATTTGTCCCTCTTAACGAAAAATAAAGATTAAATATTTTGGAGATTAGCCACCTGCTCGATGGTACTTCGATGTGAATTATACCACCTGGCTTCAGCCAGCCCAGTGCCCGTTCCAAACAAAATGAAGGGTCATATAAATGCTCGAAAACGGCTCCAAAAGTGATGAAATCAAAGAAGTCATCCTCGTATGCCACTGTTTCAACCGGACCCAACTTTAGTTTTGCTTTTGAAATACCCATTTCAGAAATGGCTCGCTCATAAAATGGTATTGATGGTTCAAAACCATAAGTATCAAAGCCTGCATGTGCCATAGATAGCATAGCTTTACCAAGGCCTGCTCCAATGTCCAATGCCTTGGGAGTGCTTTGAGCACGTAGGAGCTGGTTTGCATTCAAAATTTGTGAACGAAAATAGGCAGGAGTCCAACTGAAATATTCTGGAAGCCAGTAGTCTTCGGGAGGGGTACCATAATGGTCTTGTAAATCAAAAGGAATGGGCTGAGGGGTCGAATAAATTAAATTACAGCCTGAACATTGCTTAACTCCCACAGAAATTCCTATTTTATTTTTCGGGTTCAAGCCTTGAGAGGTATTCAGCCGCTGACCTAATATTTTGTGATTATCCGAAGAAGTACCACATGCGTTGCAATGATGTATCGCTGAAAAACGATATGATTGTGTGGATCCTGATTTCATAATTATTTAACCATTACGTGCTCAGTGACAAATGACAGCAAAACTTTTGACAACAATACACCTAATGTAAAATTTTCTTCAAATTTGAAAAATCAGCACACCAAAACAATGCATGCTTACGAGTTCATACGTCATGATTTTTGCATTTAATTGCTTAAGCGGGCTATACTCGTGTATTTTTAAATTTATATTGCCTTAAATTTACCAGACGGAACAAGGCTTCATCACAATTACAATCTTTTAAAATGGAAGATAGTTACATTGCGCTTAGCGCTTATGCTAAAGTCTATCAGTTCAGGATATGGGATGCATTAGCTACACTATACGTCTATTCAGTCGTTTGGTTAATTGGGCGACAAATTGTTAAACGGCACAGTAAGATACGCTACTACAGAAAATATTTTTTAACTGGCCTACTTTTGAAAACCACAGGAGGGCTCACCTATGCCTTGGTATATACCTACTATTACACATATGGGGGTGACACTTCCCAGTATTGGGCATTAGGCACCAACATTACAAGTGTTCTATTTGAAAATCCTCAATATTGGTGGGATGTATTTAGTAGAAATCTTGAATCTGGCGAAAGTGCAGTTCAGGATGTACTACGCAGTCACCGATTTGTCAATAATTTACCCGAATTCAGGATGGGGCAAATAACTTCACTGGTCGCTCCAATTGGAGCTATGAATTTCTTCGCTACAAGCATGGTTTTGGCCGCAATTTGTTATGTAGGGGTATGGAGGCTGTTTCTGACTTTTCGTGCCAATTTTCCGGCGCTAGAGAAGCAAATGGCCATTGCTGTGCTGTATATTCCAACTGTAGTGTTTTGGGGTTCTGGAATTATGAAAGACACCGTTGTGTTTGCAAGTATTGGTCTTATCCTTTTTGGAATAGACCGAATGATGCGCTCTGGATGGTATCAGCCGAAAGAATTGTTTCTTGTAGCATTAGGCGTTTTTCTCTGCTTTGACATGAAGGCTTATGTCTTATTCTGTCTGTTGCCGGGCATCTTGGTGTGGAGACTTTTACAGTACAGAGATAATATTAAAAGTGGAGTTTTCCGCACATTGACTCTACCCGTTTTTTTTACAATTAGTATTATTGGTGGCTTGTACCTCATTCAATACTTAGGCAGTATTAATCCAAAATATTCATTGGAAAATTTTATTAGTGGAGCTCAATCCATGCAGGATTGGCATTTTAAAGAAGGTCACAATACATCACAAGAGCACGGGCGTGGTTCCAGCTACAGCTTGGGCGAATATGCGCCGACTCCCCTTGGTGTCCTCAAAATCGCTCCTGCTGCTATCAATGTGACTTTATTCAGGCCTTATCCTTTTGAAGCCAAAACCTTCATGCAGTTGCTTTCCGCTATTGAGGCTTTCATATTGTTATGTTTGACCCTTTTCATAGTTTTGAAAAATGGAATTTTCAGCGTTCTCAGGGTCATCAATCAAAACGCTTTTTTGATTATGATGCTCAGTTTTACTCTGCTGTTTGCTTTTGGGGTAGGATTCTCTGCTTATAATTTCGGGGCACTGGCGCGGTATAGAATACCCTGCATACCGTTTTTTGTTGGAGCTTTGTTTGTTTTCCCACATGTAATAAAAAAATCAGGAGCGGTAAAGTCAAGATTCAGTAGTCAGAACACACAGAACAGATCGAATAGCCTCGTTAGATCTTCTTAGGATTTAAATTCACTGGATACCCTGAATAAGAATATCTCATCTGAAGATTTACAATCGATTAAACAATTCCGCCCTGCTTAAACTCCCATTTAAAGCTAAAGTTTAATTATTATACCATGAATGTGAATGCTTCTAATAAAAAGCAATTTATAAAGCTCCTCATTTTGTAAGCATACCAGTTTATCAATTTGCATCACATGGTATGTGCATTACCAGATATGCCACTTGAAATTCACTGCGTCCAAAACCTTGTATGCATGTGCAATTTACCCAAGGCTTACATCTTTGAGATGAAATGGCCTTACAGTGGGCTGTGATCCTCTTCACTCATTATCAAAGTATACTTTTATAAACCTGTGCATAAGCTTTCACACCTTTATCCAGCGAAAAGTATTCTTCGGCAACTTCTCTTATTTCTATAGAATCAAATTCGCATAAACTTGACCACTTTGCTGCCATTGCCTTAAGGGCATACTCATCAAACCCATCTATAACAATGCCCGCATTGCCCTTGTTGATAATATCTGATGTATCTCCTACTCCACTATTGCAAAAAATCGGCACACCCATTGCCATTAATTCACCCTGCTTAGTGGGGCTTGAAGCCATTTTCGAAAACGCAGGCAATATAAAAAAAACTGAAGCCGACATGAGACTCATCAAAACTGGGACTTCTTTTCTGGTAGCGCGTATTTGCGTGATATATGAAAGAGGAATTCCGATCGTTTCTGCCCTATTAATAAGACCTTGTGTATCATCATGGCTCAAAATCAAAAACCGTAGTCGTGGATTCTCGGACAGCAAATGACGGTATAAAGCGAGCATTTCGTTGGACATATACCACGTACCTAAACTACCTACGTACCCTATATACTCAAGTGTATGGTCTAATCCATGCACTGCACAAAGCCATTTCTTTTTATTCTCTGATATGCGATTTGGGTCGAAATGGTCCAAATCTGCAGCGCATGGAATTACGGTTGTTTTTCGCTCTATAGCTACAGCATGATCGTGGTTGTAATAGTTCATATTACCACCAAATCGACTGTCTTCATGAAACCAACGGACCATTTCATTTTTGCCAGCATGGGTGAGAGAAATTACGGCTGCTGCTTCTTCTAAAAAAGCCCGTTCCTTGCGCTTAAAGTAGTTGTAAATTATTTTGTACATTGGATTGATAAGGTTCCAGATTTTTCCGTCCACACGTTCATCTGCCCAAAAGCCGCGCATATCAAAAATAAATGGAATGCTAAAACGCTTTTTAATTCGTAGAGCCAAAAGTGCTGTCAAATATGATCGACAGTGGATCAGAGATGCTGACATCAGTTCTCTGTTGTTAATTATATATCTATAGAGAGCATTCAGATCGTAGAGGGTTGAAAGCACTGGCGGAGATTTTGTGTAAATCATAGGATGCCAATGAATGTTTCTTTTTTCGCAACGCTGCTCTATAGTCCTTCTTAAAATCTTATAGCGCCCTCTTTTTTCAAAGGTCAAGATGTGAAAGCGATAACCCATGTCCGCCAGACCTTCGACATAAGGCAATATCTGACTTTGACCTAAAGGATCTGTAAGGCCATCATAGGAGAGGTAAAGAACAACTTTTGCCATTGGGAATTCAAATATATGATGACAAAGCCTTCAATGTATACAACCTATTGTAGATATAAGCCGCAGAACTGTCTGTCATATAGTTGTTTAGGTTTTCATTCCATGCAGGCGTTAAATCGGGTGGTAAGTTAAACATATCAAAAGAATCAGGTGTGGCCTTCATCCATTTTTCAAGCGGTATTGAAAAACCCCACTTCTTCCTATAAATCAGAATATTTGGATAGTACTTTTCCATTAATTTCTTGACGAGGAATTTTAGCTCTCCGTTCTTCACTCTTAGAGCTGGATCGATGTTAAGGGCATATTCTACGATTCGGTGGTCAAGGAAGGGCACGCGCACTTCGAGTCCATATCGCATGCTAGCGCGGTCTACCTTTACCAAAAGATCATCCTTCAGGTAATTTGTCAAGTCAAAAAATGCTTGTTGCTCAACTGAAGTCAGTTTGCGCGGAAGTGAAGGTGGTTTATATGGATCTTGAAACATTCGCCCGGTTATCTTTTGTATTTCCTTGGACGAAAAAAAGTTCTGTTCCTGTGAGAATATGTGTGCTGCGCATTCTGCTCTATTGGGTGCATCAAATACATTCGCTGCACGTCGATTGCGTTCACCTCCCTTGACCCGCAGGGCGGTCGCAATAAATTGACGGCTTGCCCATATGTAGGGCTTCGCCATACGCTCCGCCCATGTATAAGCTCCATATCCCAAGAAAAGCTCGTCACCACCATCACCGCTGAGCGCTACCTTAACAGTTCGTGAAGCAAATTCAGAAACCGCCATGGTTGGGAATACACTTGAATCTGCAAATGGTTCGCCAACCAATTGCATACCTTTTTCCAAATTAGACAGCACGTCGGACTTCGTAACTTTTATGTTGTAGTGATGGCTGCCGATGATTGCAGCCATTTGTTGCGCAAATGGGGTTTCATCAAAGATTGCATCTTCAAACGATACGTTGAATGTGTCAATTGGGCCTGAGTGAATCTCGGCAGCAATTGCCGAAATAAGGCCTGAGTCAGCGCCGCCGCTTAGAAAAGTTCCTACAGGTACATCTGCGATTAATCGTAATCTGACCGAATCACGTAGAAGCTCATGAAGCTCATCCAGCACTTGCTTTTCATTGCTGTAACAGGATTCTTTAATGAACGCTTCAGCCGACCAGTAAGGTATGTAAGTCACCTTTCTTTCTCTAATTAAGGCATAATTTCCAGACGGGAACTTTTGAATATCTCTGTACCAGGTATAAGGCTCAGGAATATACCCACGGTGAAGAAATAA
>DAIQNU010000155.1:797-8321 GCA_036788235.1 Cyclobacteriaceae bacterium | reverse complement strand
GTCAAAATTCAATTTCCATCGGCCTATAAAAGCCAATTCTGGCCAAGCTTGTGGTGGATTTACCAAAGTTACATAGTTGGCACCTGCTCCATAACTTCGGACATAATCATAGCTTATATAGGTAAATCCTTGTGATCCTTCTGCTCTATTATCTGGCCCCCAAGAGTTTTTCACTATAAAATAATGATCATCAGAATTGCTGCTCCGTTTGTCATACCCAACTATAAGCATAGAATGTGGTATGGTTCCACAAGCATCACAACGTTGCCATACACCCCGATTATTTCGCCCTCCAGGGTCACCGGGATTCGCACCTGCAAAATCCCAAACCACTTCATATCCTCGACGCAAGGCACTTTCAAACTGCGCTGGATCTCTCGGATTTTCAATATTTCTATAATTGCCCACACTGTAAAACTTGTCATGGCGTAAGATGCTGTTGTTGAGTATGGTAGAATCTAGGTTAAATGTGCTGTATTCTCTTTGAATTCTGGGCTCATCGTTGACAATTTTGTCAATTATACTTCTAACTGCCGGATAGGCATCCCGGTAATAGTTATCAGAATCATGGTAAGGCATGACATCTGTCAAGGGCACTTTGAAGCCTTTATTAAGATTGGAAATAACTCCGACCCCTCCGCCACCTCCGGCACTTCCCAATTGTGTTTCAACACCATTAGGGCCTCTCTCCAACATTTCATCCCATAATGGATGCAGGTAAAATGCTTTTCGCGTAAAATTGATAAACTCTGGTGATAGTTCAAGCTCACCAAAACCTTGTCGAATATAAGCTGCCTCCACCGCTGCCAAACCAGCAAATACGATACAAGTCGTTCGGTTTCCCTGATCTTTAATCACAGATTGGCGGGGTCGCAAATCAACAAAATCATCGGTAATAGTCACCTCTGGAGGTGCTTCGAAATCCTCATCGCAGCCGCCAATTAAAAGCATAGATACTAAAACAAGCAGATACATTGATCTTTTCATCCACATAGAATAATTCATTTTTGTAAAGTTTAGGTAGTAAATATTATATAGTCTTGTCTTCTTGATGCTAATCCAGTGTAAAGCGAAACCTCTTGACGACCTTGCCATACTGTACCAAATGGAATTCATAGTTTCCGCTTTCCAGATAATTCACATTTAAAACGACCTTTTTTGCTAAGGGAAAATCTATAGTGCCCTCTAATACTTTGGTCTTTTTCCCCATTGCAGCAGATCATGATCAAATGATTTGAAATCTTTTGACCAAAGCTAAATCAGATGATAATTTGAGCCTGTAAATATTGTAACCAATGCTGGGAAATTTGTAACATATTGGCCAAAGGGGACAATTGACAAAGATTTTGGGATACTTTGAAAAGAGCAGGTTAGAAAAAATAGCCATTGCTGAAGGCTAAAAAAATTTAAATACTAATCTATTACATTGTTTTTGCGGATAAAATAAGTACAATACGTTCATTTCTCTGCATAACCCAATCTGTACTGAACTTTTAGATTGAATGTCAAGGAGTTTTTTTCAACTGCACAGCATATTCAGTAGGTGTACAGTGGAATTGTGCTTTAAAGCATTTGGAAAAATACGATGGGTCACTGAACCCTGCCATATAACCCACATCAGAAATATTATTGTTATCGTTTGCCAAGAGTACTGTCGCTAGCTTAAGCCTTTGCATTCTGATAAAATGATTTACTGAATAACCTGTAAGTGCTTTCATTTTACGATGTAGCTGCATTCTACTCATGCCAGCCTCATGACTGAATACTTCCGCCGAAAAGCTACTGTCTGTGAGGCGCCGATCAACTATGGCTTTAACTTTTATAATAAACTTATCATCAGCATTACTTAGAGGTACTTCCTTAGGCATCAATACTATTTCCTGACTGTAATGCTCTTGGAGTTTTTTTCTTAGCTCTATAAGCTTTTCAATTCTAATTTTCAATATGTCAGTGCTGAATGGCTTTAGAATGTAGTCATCGGCGCCCGTTTCATATCCATGTAAAATATGCTCGTCGCCCGCTTTGGCTGTAAGCAATATCACCGGAATATGGCTGGTGCGTTCATCTTCTTTAACCATTTTGCACAATTCAGTACCATTCATTTCGGGCATCATTATATCAGAAATAATGATATCCGGAATACTGTCCAAAGCTTTTTGCCATCCGATGGCTCCATTTTCAGCTTCCAATATAGAATAGTCTGGCTCCAAAACAGATTTGATAAACTTCCTGATTTCAGCATTATCTTCTACTACCAAAATAATTGGTGTGTCATTATCAATTACTTCTTCATCAAGCACATCCTCCCTCCGACTAGGATGAACAACAAAGTTTTCTTGGGTCGATATATAATTTGTACTTTCGGCAATTTCATCTTTTTTGAAGTCTTGCCTCCTAACTGGTAGAACAAGTTTAAATTCTGTAAAGACATTTTGATCGCTTATTACAGAAAGGGTGCCCTTACATTTCTCGACAAGCTCTTTGACCAACGATAATCCAATACCCACACCTGGCGCATTCCCGTTTACCTGGTAAAACCTTTCAAAAATTTTATCAAGGTCGTTGGGGTCTATGCCTTTGCCTGAGTTTTTGATACTGCATATAAGTTGGCCCCTTTTTACACTTGCAGAACAAGAAATGTATCCGTTTTGAGGTGTATACTTCAAAGCGTTGGATAGCAGGTTGGAAATAATCTTATGAAATATGCCAGCATCATACCAAACCACAGACGTTGAATAGGGCAAATCCAAGGTAAAATCAATACTTTTTTCTTTAGCAGCATATCTGAAAGAATCGACCAGGCTATGCAATTGTGTTATTATATCACCTTCGGCCACATGCAATTTCATAGCGCCTGCTTCAATTTTTGAAAGATCAAGCAATTGATCAACCAGAGCAAGTAAATGCCGGGCGTTGTTTCGAACCATGCCCAAGGTCTGCAAATCCTTTTCGGGTAAATCCTCCTGTTGCAGTCTATGTTCAATGGGTCCGGCAATCAAGGTAAGAGGGGTTCGAAACTCATGGGAAATATTGGAAAAAAATCGCGACTTCATTTCATCCACTTCTTTGAGCTTTTTATGCGATTTCTTCGAAGTTTGCATTAGAAAGTACATAAGCATTGCCAGCAGCAATACCCCGGCAATGGCGAATAAATAAATTCTTTGTTGGTTTATCTGTTTTTGCTCTTGCAAAAGATTTTGAGTTGTGAGTAATTCAATTTCTTGTTGTTTTCGAGCACTTTGATATTTGGCTTCAGTTTCATGAATAACCTCAGCGTTTTTTATTGCATAAAGGCTATCTGAATAAAATTTATGCTGTTTTAATGCAAGAAAAGCATTTTGATAATCTCCTTTAGCAAAATCAAGTTCTGCTCTCAATTTAAAATAATCAGAATTGGCAATAATAGAAGAATCATTTACTACTATTTCATAAAAATTCTGCATTTTATGCTCGACGGTCGCATAATTCTTCAATGCCAATTGAACTTCAATATATCCTCTATAGGCATTTCGCAGAATCATCGTATTGCCTCCGCCAGCTCCTTCTAACTTTTCAATTGCGTTTTGAAAATAATTGGCGGCCATGTGAAATTCTTTTTTTAACAGGAAAATACTTCCCAAGTCTTGATAGACTTCACCTATTTTGATTTCATCCTGCATTTGCTTAAAATAAGGTAATGCTGCCAAAAAATGCTTTTCTGCGAGATCATATTTACCCGCTTCTTTTTCGTAGTTCCCAAGCCTGAGTTCTATGGCACTTATCCCATAACTATCATTTATCTTTTGATATATCTCAAGTGCTCTTTTATAATAATCAATTTCACTTTCTGAATTATCCAATACATGGTATAGCATACCAATATTTTGCAACAAATCACCTCTTTCCATTGTGATAGCATTGGCATAAATCGAGTCTGCTTGTAAGTAGTACCGAAGTGCAACAGGATAATCAGATTTTGTGTAGTACAATACTCCCAATCCCTGACACGCTTTTGCCATTTCTTTGGAGGCATGATTGCGCTTAGAAAGTTCGAAGCTTTCATTAAGATATTGGGCTGCCTTATCATAATTAGAAAGTGCGATAAAACAACTTCCTAGCCAATAAAGGCTGAAATTTCTAAGCTCATCATAGGCCTTATCTTTAGATAGAGCAAGAGCATGGTCGAAAAAGTATACTGCACTGTCGTAACTACCGGATATGTATTTAAGGTATCCGTAGATATGGTAGGCTTCCCATTCGGCCATCGTATTGCTTTTTGCCTTAGAAAAAGCATATAATGTATCTGCGTACGCTTTGGATGCACGTGTGTCAACATAATAGAATTGCCGTGCCAATTCTGCAATTAGTTGGACTTTAAGGGTATCTTCTTTGGTTTTCGCAAGCCTGTTCTGTAGTGAGTCTACTTTATTGTGGTTTTGACTTTGAGCCTCACTCGCCCATGCAATTAGCAATGTAGCCCACACCATGGTGAAAACTAGTCTTACATTTCTTGAATTGGATAAAAACAACAAAAGCATAATGAAGGTGGTACCTAAAAAGCACTTTTGAACAATAAATCGTCCGTTAAGTGCTAGTCAAAACTAAAGGTTATTAAAAGTATTCTATTTCAATGTATAGCTTTCCGTTAATTTTAGCAAGTGCGTTCTGCAATTAGATTTCCCATTTATGCTATGAATGAAAAGCTTGAAACACGATATTCATGAAAACTACATTGACAATTTCAAATTTGGTTTAAAATAAATCCATTTTCCGAATAGGTTGCAAAATTAGGGTAGCTTGTGAAGCAAATAAAAAAAGCCACAGCAACAAAAATTAATTTTGCTACGGTGGCTTTACCTCTTTTTTTAAGGATATTTATTTCAACAGGCTACTGAACATCCAAATACGCTTTTCTGTCAGTGCAATTAAATTTGATATCAGGTCTACTGTACCTTCATCGCCAATATCAGCAGCGCGAGTCAAAATTTCCCTGAAATGCGTAAGAAAATACTGGCTATCTTCTAAAACCACAGCAATGGCCGTTTCGCCATTTTCAACATTTTTAGCTGGTGAAAGTTTTGCATTGGCTACAAAATCTTCCAAAGTATGTAGTGGTACGCCGCCTAAGGTTAAAATACGCTCTGCGATATCATCTATATGTTGGGCGGCTTCCAAATACAATTCTTCGAACTTTTCATGTAACCCAAAGAAAAACCTGCCTTTTATATTCCAATGCAAGCCTCTTAAATTTTGGTAAAAAACATGATAATCGGCCAGTAAATAATTAAGTTTAACTAATCCTTCGGTAAGTGCGGACTGATCGAGCATAAGATCATTGCTCGCTTTTTCTTTTGTCATCATATTACAATTTCATTTTGTTCTACTATATAAACTACTACCAATAGCTATAGTTGCAAGAATCAGCTATATAATTTTTGAACATGGTTTCTATAAGCTACGACCAAATTTGATAGTGCTTCATTTCAAACTTAAATCGCTATCTCAAAGTATGAAATGAATTGTTCGAAAGTAAACTTTCTAAAGCTTGAACCAATAGAAGATCAATAAATTAGTAAATCTACGTTGATCTGTAAACTGTGCTTGGCAATTTGTAAGTCGTATAAAAAACGCCTAGAAATAGAAACATTGCTAAAATCAACATTTTATCGTAGGTACATTTAGATAAGCGAAGGAGCAAAAAAATCATCCAGTAAACAAAGCTAACTCAGTGCTTGCTTGCATTGAACAACTTTTGTTTTTCTTCTTTGCTTAAGCTTTCGTAGCCTTTTTCCGAAATTTTATCAAGGATTTTATCAATCTCAGCCTGATCTACACTGCCGGTCTTCTTCTTTTCTTTTCGAGTGGTTTGGGTATTTTTATGTGTCACTTTTATGGCTGGTCTTCGCACAAAAAAACTTTTGACAAACTCCATGAATTTAAAAACCCAAACACCTAGCTCATTGCCTTTTTGTAATTGTTTTATATAAACAAATCCAACAAGCGCTCCTCCTAAATGTGCCAGGTTACCCCCGGCGTTGGAGCCAATACTTCCTATAAAAGATATAAAGATGCTTATAGCCACAAGGTATTTGATACGAACCGGCCCAAAAAACAAAAGAAAAAACGTGTGCTCCGGCACCAAGGTAGCAGCCGCCACCGAAATGGCAAATACGGCTGCCGAAGCACCCACCATATAGCTGCCCATAGGAATCCGTCCATCAGGTATCAGATTAAAAGCCATCATATAGACCACACCACCAGCAATAGCTCCTAACACATATAAGTTTATCAACTTTTGACTACCCAGATAATCGACAAAAACACGCCCAAACCAATAGAGCAAAAGCATATTGAAAAGAATGTGAAAAAAATCGGGTAGGCTATGTGAAAAGGCATATGTAATGATCGTCCAGGGCTTATAAATGAATGAATAGAAATCGCCTGGAATCATAAATTGCTTATGCAGCAAATCAAAATATTCTTGGATTCCCGAAAAAGTAAAAATAACAGCAGTAACGCCCAGAAAAACATACACAATCACATTGATTATGATGAGTTGAATCAGTCCGTTGTTGGGTCTGCTCCAAACCCTTTTTGCATCATCTATAAACGAATTCATAATTATTTAAATCTAATACCTTGATGTTGCCAATATTTAATAAGTAAGAAAGCTACAAGCATTCCTCCAATATGGGCAAAATGCGCCACATTGTCACCAGGTAATCTTTGAACACCTGTGAAAAACTCAAATATCCCATATGCACCAACCAGATATTTGGCTTTGATGGGTATTGGTGGAAACAACAAAAAAATCATCTGGTTTGGAAAAAACATAGCAAATGCCATAAGTATACCAAATACTGACCCCGAGGCACCTACCATAGGAATGCTCACAAAAAAATCATATATGTCTTTTACATGTTCCTTACTTTGCCTAACGAAATTGTCATTGCTTGGATTCCGTGCATATTTGTCGGCAAAGTTCATATATTCCGCATAAACATAATCTCCTTGGCCAGACACTATTCTGGTAAAGTCATCTGGATTTGGGTTTTCTACATAGGAAAATACTTTTTTGCGCAATTGATTCATTTCAATAAAATTGATGGTACCATAAATCAGTGCTGCACCCACACCAGTAATGAGATAAAACCAGATGAACTTGCGTGGTCCCATGAGTGCTTCAAGCATTGGCCCAAAGAAAAACAAGGCAATCATATTGCTAATGAGGTGGCCTGTAGAGGCATGCATAAACATGTAAGTGACAAATTGCCATGGAGCAAACTCAGGAGCCAAAATATTTCTTAAACCCATGATCGGTACCAGATTGACCTTGATCAATGATTGTAAAAAAAACAATCCAATATTTAATATAAGTAAATTGCGAACTATGGGGGTTATTCTAAACATTTATGTCGATTTATTAAATAATTGAGCGATGCGACCAAGCTCCAAAATGAAAAAACATAATTGACCATCTGGTGCATAATTAGGGTTTTCGCAAGCAAAAAGTTGGTCTATTAAACTACTCATTTCAGCATTGTT
>DAIQNU010000155.1:0-787 GCA_036788235.1 Cyclobacteriaceae bacterium | reverse complement strand
GATCGATGAGTAAAATCATTTCTTGACGCCCCATAGCTGGATTTCGTACTTGCGCTGCGTATTTAGCCATTACTTTAGCCAGATTTTCATTTTTATTCTTTACAAATTGGTCAAAATTATTTTTACATTCCTCAATAATGGTTTCTAACAACACCGTACTTTTTACAGACTCCAGATCGGCTGGCACACCGTTAATGGCCAGGGTATTTGGCCCAAATGGCTCTAAAGCAAAACCCAGGGTACTCAACTCGTCGGCTATTTCCATAACAAGCGAATAATCCTTAGGGTTTAAGGTGATCGTTTCCGGAAAAAGGCATTGTTGAGAAACACTCTTCAAGTTTTTGAGGATTTTCAAATTCCTTTCAAAAAGAATACGAAAAAGTGCAGCTTTTTGATCCAATAACATTAACCCGGATTTTACCTGCGTAGCCAGATATTTTCCATGTATTTGAAAAACAATCCGATCGTTAGTTTCAAGCTGAAGCGGCAAAGTGTTGTTCGATATTATATCATTGGCAGCACTACCCATGGTAACGGCATCTTCAGCGTCTAAATCATCTGTAGAGAGTAATGCCTGCGTCTGCTTTTCAAATCGCTCTTCATCATGGGCTATGCGGTAAAGCTCAGTCCATTTGCTGTGGTCTGGCCGGGTGTCCTGACGATGGCTAAAGCCTTCGGATTTTGATGCTGAAGAAGGAAAGTTATGACCTGAGATCTCTGTGCTATGGTTCATAAAATTCACATCGAAAGAGAAATCTATAGATGGCGTAATATTATTGGTTCCCAG
>DAIQNU010000154.1:0-8370 GCA_036788235.1 Cyclobacteriaceae bacterium | reverse complement strand
GGTAATTTTAAATTTCCCCGTTTGGTAATGAAAGACTAATAAAAATTTGGGCGTAGATAAATGGTTGATTTCTGCTTCACTTAAAAGTCTATGCGATGACGCAGCATTTTGGATTCAAAACAAAACTTTTCCCGATGATGAGGTAGCTTTAAGGTTTAAACATAGAATAGTAAGCATACATTGCTTTCCCAATGGAAATGGAAGACATAGTAGATTAATGGCAGATGTAATCATTAATAAGGTTTATAAAATGCCATTATTCAGTTGGGGAACAGATGATTTAATACAGCAAGGCAAAGCCCGTTCTAACTATTTAAACGCTGTTAGAGAAGCAGATAACGGTAAATTCGAACAGCTTTTAAGATTTGCCAGAACTTGAATAGAAAAATGAAAGGAATAACTAATAACAATCAAGCTCTTGATTTCAAAGAGACGTTACAACTAATTTTAATTGGCACAGAAGCTATTTTTTATGGAATGAAATTAATAAGGGGAGTGTTACCTCAACAACTATACTGCATCTTTCAAACTGGCATCATTTGATCGAATTCACGGCATAGACTGACTGACCGAAATAGCCACTGAACAAAGAGCGAGCTTCATTCGAGCTTTTTTGAATTTATATACACCCGAGTTCATGCAGTGAAACAATAGAGTGCATTTTCTTCTGCACTTTAAAAGGTGGCAATCCTGTTTAGATAGTTAACTTAATTTCTTTTGACTTTTTGCAACGGTGGATAATTTAGTCTAACTTACTTGTACCAACAAATTCGAACATACCAGAGCCATGGCTAATACTCAATCAATTATCTTCGTTTAGCAACCGTATTATAAATAGTACTATGTTTGAAAGCTTACTCAATTACTGCTCAAATTTTATTCAGCTATCAGAGTTGGACAAAAAAGATATTACTTCAAACTTTAAGCACATCAAACTCAAAAGGAAAGACTTTCTTCTTAAGGAAGGCAAAGTATGTAACTTTGTAGCTTTTTTAAGCTCAGGAGTTATCAGACATTATCATGTGAAAGACGGTAATGAAATCACTTGCGATATTACTTTACACGACAACTTTATCACCAATTTTTATAAGCTTTACCCAAATATCCCTTCCTGTTGTATCTTACAATAATACTAAGTGCATTATTTAAACCATCTACAATCGCTTTTTAACGTCTCTTACCCCATCACCAAATGCTTTTAAACTCGGAAGCAACATTTCATCATACTCTCTTGATGCTACAACACCAGTGGCACCTGCTTCAAAAGATTTAATAATCGAATTATAAATTCTTTCGGGACTGTCAGGTGTCCTAATAAATTTTTTACCTTCTCTATGGGGCACATTGACACCCAAACCAGGAAATACTTCTGCTTTACCTTCAACCATTTTTACAATTCTTTTGGTTTCCTGGTATACGTACCCAGCGGAAAGACTCGATTCTTTAAGCTTTTCAGCAGGAGGCAAAACATCTTCTGAATAGCCATTAAATACTCTTAGCAACTCTAATGCCCCTTCTTCCGAGATACCTTTTAATGTGCCTTTTCGCCAGGCTCCAAGAAAACTGTCACTGATGCGGGAAGCCATTACATCCTGGTAAAGAATAGGTTTTATAAAATCGGTGTGTTTTGCAATGGCTCCATAGTCGGTGGCTGCGCGATCAATAGGATTTAGTGTGGTCATATTGCTTGCAAAATGTCGTCCAACTTTAGCTTCTGGTTTAATCGACTTAATGGTAGTATAAATCATCGCATATAAATCGTTCAATGATTGATGCCAAAGATTTTCCCAGGCCAGTATTTCCGGGTATTTAATAAATAAATGAAAGATGTGATTCAGAACGCCACTCGCGGGGACAGAATTCCCGTGTATGGTTTTTAGTACTGTATTATACAATTCATCGAATCCTGTTTTAGCCTTATCAGCATTTATACCTTGTTTTTTGGCTCTATTTAAACAATGATCACAGAAACAACCGGGCTTTCCGGCTCTGTACAATACTTCAGCCAATGGACCCGAACGTTCTGAACCCCATTGATATCCATCCAGCTCATAATTAGAAAAAAGATCAGTAACCATGGCTTTCATAAATGCTTTGTAATCAGGATTATTTCTACAAGGCTCATTACGTAATTCCCCAAAAATATCTACTGAGGTCACTTTTTCATAATTAGCAATCCTACCATCTACATCCAGTCGACCGGGCTCCAATAAACGAGCATAAATTTTAATTCCCCTTTCTTTTGCCGGCTTCACCAGTTCATTAAATATATCATGCCCGGCATGTTCAGCTGCAGAATCTGGTTCATTAAACCATAAAGAAGTATCCTTGAAATTTTTTTTATCATGCTTTACCCAAACAGGATTAAAGTGTCTGTCCTTATCATCCCGCTGTACAATGCCATGGTCGTTGGCCAAAACATTGGCAGTACGGGTGTAGGGTATACCGTAATAGGTGTGGCTGTAAACCATCATTGTATCGATGGCTGCTTGATTTTTCAATATATCTAGCACTGGTTCAATACCTTCATCTAGAAAATTAAATGGTGCTATCTGAATAGCAGAGGTAAACTGCTTAGAAGTTAAGGTTGTGGGAGCCTTCTTCATAGCAAAGGATGGGGTCAATCCAACTCCAAGTCCTGCCATGGAGGTTATTTTGATAAAGTTTCTTCTGGATTTAATCATTGTTTATGAATTTGGATCTTTATACTTGAATTTATAGTCAGAATGTTTACCTAGTTCAAGAGAATGCTTTTACGGCTTTCCCAAAAGTTGTCAGACTTTCCAATGATATTTCTTCATACTCACGGGAAGCTACAAGTCCGGATGCGCCTGCTGAAAATGCTTTGGCAACGGCCATTTCAAGTTGCTTTTGATCGCTTTTGTAAGGTTGATTTCCCCAGCCCTTGCCTATCGGAATGTCCATACCAATGCCCGCATATACGTTTGATTTGCCATTTACGTCCTCCACACATCTTTTAATTTCCTGGTACACATATTGAGGTCCAAGTCCTTTATCTGCCATATGTTTATAAGAAGGAAAATCATCAGGATTGTAATTGAACATATTGAAAAAAAGATTGGAAATTTCGTCTTCAGGAACTCCCTTAAAAAGTCTGTTCATGTGAATACCTAAATCACGATGCATACGGTAACCTTCTACTTCGTGATAAACAATTAATTTTTGAAAATCACTATATTGGGTCATATCATGATAATTTTCAGCAGCCCGGGTAAAAATATTCCTGCACACTGCATCAGGTAAATGTAAGCCAAATTCTACTTTTGGATTAATTGCCTTAACTGTTCCATACATCAATGCCGGTATTTCCATTTTTGATTGATGTTCCTGTTTTTCCCAGGCAAATATTTCAGGATACTCTACCCATATTCTAATTACTTGTGGAAACACCCCAATTAATGGTTTATAATCTTGTTGATCTACTTTTTGTAAAAATTCATAAAGTTTAATATATCCTTCTTTGGCGCGTTCAGGATCAATATTGTTCATCTTTGCTTTTGATTTACAATAATCGCAAAAGCAGGTGGCTACGGTGTTGCCCGTCATAACATGATGCAAAGAATTGGATCTTTCAAAGCCAAATTGGATTCCATCAATGTCATAATTGAATAGTAGATTTTCAATGGTTGATAGCCACCACTTTCTAAATTCAGGATGATTAAAACACGGCAACTGATGTCGTTTGCCATACATATCCACTGTAAGTACATTGTTCCAATTGGCCAATTTTTGTGTCCTTTTATTCTCCCAGCCTTCGTAAAGTCTTATATACAGCTTCATATTTCTTTGCCTGATAGGATCTATCAGTTCTTGAAATACATCCCGGTTTTCATAAACAGTACCTGGCTCTGATTCAGGAAATTTTAAATATGTATCGGAAAACTGTTCTGGCGCATGCTTAACCCAGCTAATAGGAAACGATCTTTTCGTGTTATCAATTTTATCAACCCCATGATCAGCCATTAACTCTGGAGGCCTACCCATAGCACCATAAAAATTATAAGGATTTAGCATTAAGGTATTTATATTACCTTTTTCTCGTAATAAATCAAGACAATAATCAACACCTTCATCTATAATACTGTGTGGGGTAATTTGTATACCTGTGAAATTTGAAGCATTGTTTGACTGATTATATATGTTTCCCAATCCTTTCACATTTAAAGCTAAACCAGCTGTTGACAATGCTGCTTTTTTAAGAAAATCTCTTCGGCTATCTTTCATATTCCTAGTAATTACATTTTTGTTAAGCCAACAGATGCCGAGGATGTCCAATTCCTAAGGCAGTCAATCCTGTATTTTGTACAAAACTTCCTCTGTACCCACGCTTCAATTTAGTTGGTATTTTTTATTTATTAAAATCTAAATATAACTATTATTAATAAAAAGCATATCTTTTTTAAAAATATTGGAAATTAGTATGTGAAGAGTACTAATAGATTTGGAAATTTCTCAAAACTGCGCAAAAGGGATATTGAAAAAGATTTAAGCGCAACAGTAGCTACCACATTGAGCTACAATACTTTATAACATCTCTCAAATGCTGGTATTGGCTTCTAAGCGAGGAAATATAATTCAAGAACAATTATCAAAGCTGTTCGAATATCAGCTATTAAAGTCTTTGGAATTGGATATAGCATTTTAATAGAAGCATTGTTGCAGGAACACCGGGTCACAGACCCTTATTTTCTTAGTTAGTCACAAGTCTCGCTGCGAAAGATTCGCGACAGCCTTGCAATTAAAAAAATCTTGAAGTGATAGATGAAATTGTTGTAGATAATAATCTTACACAATCCTTAAAAAAGAAACCCCCAAAGCAAAATATAGTCCATGACTCAATTGCTTTGGGGGGAAATATTTGAACAGCCTATATTTCGACATTAAATATCAAAACTGGCTATATTAATTCAATGATCAAATAACTTTGGTTTGACCGGGCACAGCTATAGGATAATATCCATCTGCATTAGGCATTACCTTTGGATTGGCATCCCAAGCTAATCGATCTGGCATCAAGTTAACCTCAGAGTTCAACACCTGTTCCCAAGTTAATTCCTGCCCTGAGTAAGTGGCCATTCGACCCATTACTGCTGTCATAGTCGCTTTGGCTCCATTTTCCAAATCATTGATCATCCCACCACTACGAATAGATGCAAAAAGATCATCATGCTCTTGCTGGTATGGATTCGGATCGTCTTTGCCTCGGTGCTTATAGATAATATTACCTTTCAAATCAACGATGGTACCTGAATCAGGATCTACCCTTCCTTTAGTTCCTTGAATAGATTCGGACACCCGACTCATACAACCTTTGATATGGCGACATTGACTATTCATAATGGTGCCATCTTCGTAGGTATACTCTACATAGTGATGGTCAAATATCTCTCCATATTCTTTGCCAGTTCGAACTTCGCGTCCGCCCATACCTTGTGCTTTCACTGGATAGCTTTGTTTTGCCCAGTTTACTACGTCAAGATTATGGATGTGTTGCTCCACAATGTGATCACCACATAGCCAGTTGAAATAATACCAATTGCGCATTTGGTATTCCATTTCAGTCATTTGCGGAGTTCTCTCATTGACCCAAACACCACCGCCTAGCCAATAAGCTTGTGCCGATACTACATCACCTATTTCACCCGCATGAATACGCTTCATACTTTCGATATAGCTTTTTTTGTAATGACGCTGTAAACCAACGACGATGTTAAGATTTTTCTTCTTAGCTTCTTCTACCAGTCCAAGCACCTTCCGTACGCCTGGTGCATCAACCGCCAATGGTTTTTCTGCAAATATGTGCTTGCTTTGCTTTACAGCATATTCCAAATGATCTGGCCTAAAACCTGGAGGCGATGCCAGTATAACCACATCAGCTAGATCTATAGCTTTTTTGTAGGCTTCAAAACCTACAAACTTATTTTTTTCAGGAACATCAACTTTGCTTTTTATTTCCTCTTCTTTGAGAATATTTTCTAAAGAAAAATCAACCCGATCTCTGAAAGCATCCGCCATAGCCACGAGTTTAACATTCTCATCGGCCATGAGGGCTTGAACGGTGGCTCCAGTACCTCTACCACCACAGCCTATAACAGCCAATTTGAGCATTTTTGATTTGTCTTTTTTGGCATGCACTTCAAACGGAAAACCGCCGAGCATTAAACCTCCAGCCACCATCGCAGATCCTTTCACAAAATCTCTGCGGTTAAAGCCTTGGTTTTCTTTTACATGTTCATTCATTGTTCTACATTTTAGGGTTTATGAAATTTTACTACCTACAGTATCATTTCTGTAATCTGGTAAGAATTAAATAGCTAATATACTGATATATTGCATATTATTTGTAATTATAATATTCTTTAATCAAGAATCAACCTTCATCGAGCACACTCATCCAAAATAAATCCAGGTCTTCCTGGCTTATTGGTTCAGCAGGTCTTACAATTCTAAAACCAACAAAGGGGGCATCAGTATTCCACCAGAAACTTTTAGGAATTTGAGGGTCTCTTTTTTGCCAATTGGGTGTGGAACTTGTGCGGGCAGCACTGCGCAATTTATCTGCATCATCGTCCCAACTACCACCACGCACCGAACGGGGGTGCAGAGCAGTTGGTTTTCTCCAAGGATTATGAATGCCGTCTTTGATACTGGTATAATAGTCTGCCTGGTATTGATCGAGCGTCCATTCGGCAACATTGCCATGCATGTCATATAAACCCCAGGGATTGGGTTCTTTTGTTGCTACCTCGCGGTATTTGTCTTCACTGTTTTCATAAAACCAGCCATACTTGTCCAATTCAGCGGCATCGTCACCAAAATGGTAAGCAGTGTTGGTGCCAGCTCTACAGGCATATTCCCATTCTGCTTCGGTAGGCAGGCGATAAAAATTCCCGGTAGTTTCGCTTAGCCATTTGCAGAACATCAAAGCTGAATATTGTGTCATGCTTATAGCTGGAAAACCATATTTGCCCATACCAAAACTAGGGTCGAGATAGGGCGTGCTTGGACGTGTAATTGCATCGGCACGTGAGCGTATGTCATCATCAGCATATTCTATAGCTGCTCGTTTATCTGCATCTATAAACATTTCATACAGATCCCAGGTAACTTCAGTTTCTAGCATCCAAAACGAAGGTAATTCAACTTCTTTTTGTGGCCCTTCATCCTCTTTTCTCATTGCTTCAGCCTCGGGACTACCCATCTTAAATTTCCCTGCGGGTATGGGCACCATATTAAATGTGACGTCTGTACCAGGTAGTAATTCCTGATACTTTTCAAATTTTGCTTCATCTTCAGGCTCTTGGATGGAGGTTGAAAAAGAAAGTAAAAAGACAGCGGCTATAAGTATAAAGCCAGCAAAAAATTTATGCATTACTTTTGAGTTTAATGGTTTGAAAATTCAATTGTTAAAAGGAAATGATAATGGTCATTTTGACACAATTAGGTCAAAATTGATTGTGACTTCTTCGCCCGTGACAATCTGACCAAACATGGCCGAAGGCGGTTCAATATCATAATCTTTCATATTCAAAGTATAGCTACCTACAAAAGAGACTTTTGAAGCACTATTCCTGGCTCCTTTTACTTGAAGCACTATAGCTTGAGATTTACCAGCAATCTTTAGGTTGCCTTTTGCTTCCATTTCGAATGTGTCACCACTTACCGAAGTGATTTTATTGTCTCCAAGTTCGAAAGTTATGTTTGGATGTTCTTCTGATTTAAGGGCATTGTAGGTTTTCTGATCCATAGCAGCGCCTCTTGGGCTTTCTATGCTAGTGACAGGTATAGAAATATTTACCTGCTGAACTTTATCACCTTTTTTGAAATTGTCTTTTTTAGCTACTTTATCATCTAACATCAAAGAACCATTTATGGTGTTTACCTTACTGGTCCAGCTATGGATGGTAGAGGTGCCATCAATGGTCATTTTTGAGTCTTCGGCAATTTTATAAGAAATTCCCTGGCCGAAAGCCATTCCATATCCGCAAATCAAGAGTGCGAGTAAAAAATGCGTTTTCATCTTATGTATGTTGTTCATTTTTGGTATTTATTTATGTGTTTTTTTGGGTTAACTCGCTATTTTTTCTCTCACATTCTTAACTTCCTCCTCACTGATGCTGCTGGCATTATTTTCAAAATTTGATCGTAACCAGGTCAGCACATCTGATATTTGTTTGTCTGTGAGATAATCCATTTTTGCCATTTCGTTATTATATTCCACGCCATGTACAGTTATTAGTCCTTTTTGCCCTTCAAGTATCACTCGAATTAAAGTTTCTTTATTGCCTTGAACAGTTTCAGATTGTGTCAAAGGTGGGTACAAACCTGGTGATCCTTCTCCTTCAGCCT
>DAIQNU010000153.1:0-8405 GCA_036788235.1 Cyclobacteriaceae bacterium | reverse complement strand
TACGCTTACTACCCTTTTGCCACTCCCTTGCAAAGCGGACTGCAAAGGTAGGAAAAAAACCAAATTCTACAATACTTAATTAAAAATTACCCCTATTATTTTTTGATTTAAATAGAGGTAATTTCTCCTTAAGCTTTACCCAAATCCTCTAGGTATCTGATAATGAATGACTAAGATTACAAACTTTTATTGGGCTATACGAATGGTTTGATTTCGATTGGGGCCAACTGATACCATATGAATACGTGTGCCCAACAAAGCTTCTAATTCACTAATATAATTTGAAAAATCTTCAGGGAAATGTTCAGCAGAAGTGATTTCTGTCAATGGCACATTCCATCCCTTTATGGTTTTATATATTGGCTGCACGTCGTCATAGCACAAATCATTAGGAAACCTGTCGGTAATGGTTCCGTCCTTCAATTTATAATGTGTACAGATTCTGATTTCATCGAAAATACTCAATACATCTGCCTTCATCATGATCAGGCTGGTAACACCGTTGATCATAATGGCATATTTAAGTGCAGGAATATCAATCCAGCCACATCTACGTGGACGACCGGTTGTAGAACCAAACTCTTTGCCTTCATCTTGCATAGCTTTTCCCTCTTCATTGAAAAGCTCAGTTGGAAACGGGCCACTGCCAACCCGAGTACAATAGGCCTTAAATATGCCAAATACTTCTCCAATTTTTGATGGCGCTACACCCAAACCCGTGCATACGCCTGGTGTGGTTGTATTTGAGCTTGTCACAAATGGACAACTGCCGAAATCAACATCAAGTAGCGACCCTTGGGCACCTTCAGCCAAAACTTTTTGGTCTTGTGCCAAATAGTCATTGATAAGATAAGTAGCATCGATCAATCGAAATTGCTTAATAAAGTCAATTGCTTCAAAAAATTCTTTTTCGAGGCTCTCCAAATCAAAGTCTAACTCAAATTGACTGAGTGTGCTTTTATGTACTTCAACGAGCTGCTGATATTTATCTTTGAAGTTCTCATGCGTAATATCACCAACTCTGAGCCCTACTCTGGCAATTTTATCCTGATATGCGGGCCCAATTCCTTTTAGTGTTGAGCCAATCTTTTTCAATCCTTTAGATTCTTCATAAGCTTGGTCAAGCAATCGGTGGGTTGGCAGAATTAACTGCGCCTTCATAGAAACAAATAAGTTTTCTCTTGGGTCAAACCCAAAAGGAATTAATTTATCAATTTCCTTTTTAAATACGATCGGGTCAAGAACCACCCCATTTCCAATCACATTTATTGTGTTTTTCCTGAAAATGCCTGATGGAATTTGATGTAAAACGTGTTTAACATTATCAAATTCAAGTGTATGACCAGCATTGGGTCCACCTTGAAAACGTGCAATAACCTGATAATCTGGAGCCAGTACATCTACAATTTTACCTTTTCCTTCATCGCCCCATTGCAAGCCAAGTATTACATCAACTTTCATTCTTTTGTGGTTTTTAGTTCTTTTATTGCGGTTGACTCATCATTATAAATCCCAAATATCGAATTGAGCTTTGTGATGAGTAAAAGTTTTTCTACTGTTTTTGACGGTTTTATAAGTACTACCTCTCCTCCTTTATTTCTAAATTTGGTAAGCATGGTGATCAAAACACCGATGCCACTGCTGTTGATGTATCTAACCGCTGAAATATCAATGGCACAATGCACAATGTTTTTATTTAGGTGATCATTCACCACAGATACCAATTCGGATCCATGATTCTCTCCTATAAGGTCTCCTTCAAATTTCAGAAAAAGAATATCTTCTTTAATATCATGTGTGTATTTCATCTGCTTATGTTTTAAGTTCAATGTATGGCGCCTGAAGCTACGTATTCAAATAATCATGTACCTGCTGCTAATCAATATTGATTAGCTTGAAATATGTCTAAAAATCTTCAACAAAATTGAATCGTTTTATTGTTCAATATTTTCAAAGCTCTTTTGGAACCTACGCCAAAAAAAAATAAAACCCATCCAGAATAGCATCTTTCTGGCAGATTTTACTGTTTTTAAAAAAGCCATACAAATTTAGATAATGATAATCGAAATCAAAGTATTATATACTTATTTGCGCTGAAACGGTTTCACTTACTTTGGAAAAAACCGCTCAACCTTTTCCATTCCCTCAATTTTTACCACTTTCTTAATTAACCCATCCAATTCTTTAGTGTCGTGTACATATAATTGGATGTGTCCCTCGAAAATTCCATCTTCGGTACTCGTAGTAATCGATCTAATGTTTACTTGCAAGTCACTTGAAATGATACGGGTTACATCATTGATCAACCCTACCCTATCGGTACCCTTGATAGATAGGCCAGCTAAAAAGGAAATTGCGGACTTGGAAGCCCATTTAGCTTTTATAACTCTGTGACCGTGTTTTGAAAGCAACTCTATGGCATTAGGACAAGATACCCTGTGTACTTTTATGCCTTCTTGCACGGTAACGAACCCAAAAACATCATCACCCGGTATGGGATTACAGCATTTCGATAAGGTATATTCTACCTCATCCATATCTTCACCAATTAATAAAACATCAGGCTCCTTTCGTTCCTGGGTTTTATTCGGACGTTTGCCTGTTTTAGGATCTACTAGATTATTTTGCTTTTTGGTAACTTTTAAATCCAGGTCTTTGATTTTCTTTATGTTTTTTGGATCGATGGTGCCAATACCAACTTTAAAATAGAAGTCAAGCGGACTACGAACATTGAAAAGATTGACTAATTTATCGACCGTTTCGTTGTTCAGTTCAAGCTTTATTTGCTTCAACTTTCGTTTAACAATGGCTTTTCCTTCATTTGCAGCAGCCTTTTTCTGTTCTTTTAATACATCTTTTATTTTTCCAATGGCTTTGGAGCTTACCACAAACTGTAGCCAATCTTCACTCGGCTTCTGTTTTGAACTCGTCAGAATTTCTATTTGATCTCCGGTTTTGAGCTTATAGTTTATCGGTACCAGTTTTTGATTCACCTTGGCACCTATACACCTGGCACCCACTTCTGAGTGAATATCAAATGCGAAATCTAAAGCAGTAGCACCATTGGGCAGTTTTTTAAGTTCGCCTTTAGGTGTAAAAACAAATATTTCTTCAGAAAATAAATTAGATCTAAAATCATCAACAAATTCAAGCGCCGATGAATTGTTTTGTTCGAGCATTTCGCGCACTCTGGCTACCCACAGTTCAATGCCGGTTTCGCCCGAAATTGATCCTGATGCATGGTTTTTATACTTCCAATGCGCCGCAAATCCTTTTTCGGCTATTTCGTCCATTCTTCTTGTCCTTATCTGCACTTCAACCCAATTACCTGTTTTGCTCATAACAGTAGTATGCAATGATTCATAACCATTGGACTTGGGTGTGCTAATCCAGTCGCGCAGTCTATCCGGATTGGGTTGGTAGTGGTCTGTAACTATGGAGTAGACCTGCCAGCAATCTGCCTTTTCATCTTTCTGATTTACATCTATGATAATTCTAATGGCAAAAAGGTCGTACACCTGCTCAAACGGGATATCCTGCTTTTGCATTTTAGTCCAAATAGAATACACAGATTTTGGCCGGCCTTTGATTACATAATTATAATTGCGCTTGTTGAGTTCTCTTTGAATTGGGTTAATAAAATTTCGGATAAATCTTGTACGTGCTGATTTTGTTGCGCTTATTTTATCTATTACCAAGCGATACATTTCTGGCTCGGTATATTTGAGATAGAGGTCTTCCAGTTCTGATTTTATTAAATACAAACCCAATCGATGGGCAAGTGGCGCATACAAGTAAATGGTTTCTGAGGCAATTTTTATTTGCTTGTTTCGCGGCATGCTATCCAAAGTACGCATATTATGAAGCCTATCAGCAATTTTCACCAATATTACGCGCACATCTTCAGACATAGTCAGAAGCATTTTCCTGAAGTTTTCGGCTTGCATAGAGGTGCCAAAATCAAATGCTCCTGAAATTTTGGTGAGACCGTCGATGATTTTGGCCACCTTGGTACCAAAATTTCTTTCTATATCTTCTATTTCGAGTTCAGTATCTTCGACAACATCATGTAGCAATGCCGAAACAATAGATGTGGTACCAAGGCCGATTTCCTCTACACAAATTTGCGCAACCGCCAATGGATGCATTATATAAGGCTCTCCAGAACGTCTACGCATATTATGATGCGCATCCAAAGATAGCGTAAAAGCCTTTTTTATTTCCCTGGCATCATCTTCTTTTAGAAATGGCTTTGCATAACGCAAAAGCTTTCGATATTGCCTTAGTATTTCCCTCTTTTCTTCTTCCAGATCAACCTGCGTCATTTTTTGTCATTTCTAAGGAATTCTCAAACTACAAATAAAAAAAGAATGAGTAAATAATTGTTAATAAATTCTTATTTCCTATTTTTGCATTCCAATTTTAAACGCCAGCGGATGTGGCGAAACTGGTAGACGCACTAGACTTAGGATCTAGCGCCGCGAGGCATGTGGGTTCGAGTCCCTCCATCCGCACATATACCAACCCTCGATCGCGATAAGAGTATATCGAGATTGAGGGTTTTTGATTAAAGAACCATTTAAAGTTTACAGTCTTGGACATTACATTAGACAAAAATTCAGCAACAGAAGCTTTAATTAAAATTAAGCTCAACGAATCTGATTATCAAAGCAAATTTGATGAAAAAATTAAGGAATATACTAAGTCTGCCAGTATAAAAGGTTTCAGACCAGGTAAGGTTCCGGCTTCACTCATTAAAAGAATGTACGGTAAATCGATCTTGGCAGAAGAAATAAACAAGTTACTTTCTGATTCTTTGCTGGACTACATCAAATCAAACGATCTTAAAATCATTGGAGATCCGCTTCCGAATGAAGATCAGCCTTCGATTGATTGGGACAACCAAAAAGAATTTGAGTTTGAGTTTGAAGTTGGCCTTACAGATGAATTTGAGTTTGACCCGGCTGTAGATGTGACTCAATATGAGATTATTGTTTCTGAGAAAGAAATAGATGAGGCGTTTGAAGATCTACGTCACCAATATGGTGAACAGACCAACCCCGAAACCATTGAAAAAGGTGATGTGGTGAAAGGAAACCTAAAACAGGAGAGCAATGAAATCAATCAGTCAGCCGCAGTTGTTACCGAAAACCTGAGTAAAAAAGGACTTGCAGTATTCAATGGAGCCAAAACCAAAGAAACAGTGAGTTTTGATATTCAGGATCTATTTAATGATGGTGCCCAACTAGCCTCATTCTTGAATACAGATGCTGAAAAGGCAAAAGAAGCCAATGGAACTTTTGAATTTGAAATTGAAGAAGTTTCAAGAACTGTTGCTGCTGAAGTAAATCAAGAATTTTTTGATAAAATATTCGGAAAGGATGTGGTGAAATCTGAAGAAGAGTTCAAGGCTAAGTATAAGGAAATAATGGAAGAAAACTTGAGTAAAGAGAGTGCTCAACTATTGGCCAATGACCTTAGAAAAAATCTCGTAGAAAAAACCAAAATGGAGCTCCCAAAAGATTTTTATCGTAGATGGTTGCTTCAAAGCAATGAAATTACTGCTGAAGATCTCGACAAGCAGTTTGATTTTTACATCGAAGACCTAAAATGGACACTCATAAAATCCAGAGTGGCCGATGAGCACAAAATTGAAATAACATATCAGGATGTACTAAATAAGACAAAGCAATCTTTTTTAGAGCAATTTGGAATGGGCGATAATGTGAGCGAGGAAATGGATAGTAGCCTTGCATCCTTTGCAGATAATTATTTAAAACAGGAAAATGGCAAAAATTACTATCCAGTGTATTCTAACTTGCGCAACGACAGAATAATTGAACTCTTGAAAGAGAAAGCAAAAATCAATAAGAAAAGCGTGAGTCGTAAAGAATTGGAAAAAATATTACAAAACTAAAAGCAACTGATATTGGTTTGTATTAAAGTCCTTTTAATTAAGGGCTTTTTTTTTATAAATTTGTAAACATAAGCACACAAGAATATGAACGACGGAAAAGAATTTAGAAAATATGCAATAAAAGATCAGGGCATAAGTGGCAGCCTTTTTGATAGCTATGTTACTCGTATAGAAAACATGACCAGAGCAGTTATTGAAGAGCGTCCTACCAATTTCAGAGAAATAGATGTTTTTTCGCGATTGATAATGGATCGTATTATTTTTCTTGGAATGCAGGTTGAAGAAAATATCGCCAATATAATTACAGCGCAACTTTTGTTTCTTCAATCAACTGATCCAAAAAAAGATATTCAACTATATGTAAATAGCCCCGGAGGTTCAGTATATGCCGGATTAGGAATATACGACACCATGCATTACGTAGCTCCAGATGTGGCCACGATCTGTACAGGGTTAGCTGCATCTATGGGCGCAGTATTGTTAGCAGGAGGAGCTGATGGAAAACGATCGGCACTACCTCATGCACGTATAATGATACACCAGCCAATGAGTGGTATGCAAGGTCAAGCTTCAGATATGGAGATTTCCTTGAAACAAACACTTTCTGTCAAGAAAGATTTATATGATATACTATCAAAGCACAGCAAAAAAAGTTACGAGCAAATTGAAAAAGATTCGGATCGTGACTACTGGATGCGTGCTAAAGAAGCCAAAGAATACGGTCTGATAGATGAAGTTCTAGAACGAAAATAAAAGTGGAAATGTCACAAGTTACATGTTCTTTTTGCGGTAGAAAGAAAAAAGACGTAGACCTGATGGTCTCAGGGATTCATGCACATATTTGCAATCTCTGTATAGATCAGGCCTATCAAATACTGCTTGAAGAACAGAAAACCAAAGAAAAAGACAGCAAGCCTTCTTTTAATCTGGTTAAGCCTCAGGCTATGAAAAGTTACCTTGATCAATTTGTTGTAGGTCAAGACGATGCCAAAAAAGTTATTTCTGTAGCGGTATACAACCATTACAAAAGACTTATGCAACAAAAAGACATCGAAAATGATGTGGTGATCGAAAAGTCGAACATTATTATGGTTGGCGAGACTGGTACAGGTAAAACTTACCTGGCTCGTACTCTTGCCAACATGCTGCAGGTGCCTTTTTGTATTGCCGACGCTACTGTGCTTACTGAAGCAGGGTATGTGGGTGAAGATGTGGAAAGCATTCTCACGCGCTTATTGCAAGCTGCCAACTATGAAGTAGAAGCCGCCGAGAGAGGTATAGTCTACATTGATGAAATTGACAAGATTGCCAGAAAATCTGACAACCCATCCATAACCAGAGATGTAAGTGGTGAAGGTGTGCAGCAAGCATTACTCAAACTGCTGGAAGGATCAAAAGTTAATGTGCCTCCGCAGGGAGGTAGAAAACATCCTGATCAAAAGATGATCACCATCAATACTGAGAATATACTTTTTATTTGCGGTGGTGCTTTTGATGGAATCGACAGGATTATAAGCAATAGGCTAAATACAAAGCCGCTGGGATTCACTTCTGTGGCAGAATCAAAAGAGCAAGATTCTGTTGACAAAGAAAATCTTCTTAAATACATTAATGCAACTGACCTTAAGCGATTTGGACTGATACCTGAGCTTATTGGTAGGGTTCCTGTGCTTACTTTCCTTAATCCTTTGGACAAGGAAATACTACGAGAAATCCTGACTACACCAAAAAATGCACTATCGAAACAATATGCTAAATTATTCGAAATGGAAGACATTAAGCTGAGCTTTAAGAAAGACGCATTGGATTATATTGTAGAAAAAGCCGTTGACTTTAAATTAGGTGCTAGAGGCTTGCGTTCGATATGCGAGGCCATTATGACAGATGCTATGTTCGAATTACCTGGTCAGAAAGAGACAAAGGAACTGGTCATTACCAGAGAATATGCTGTCGATAAATTCGAAAAGTCAAGAATGAGCACTTTGAAAGTAGCTTAAAATAATCAAATACATAAAAATTATTAGTGAGCAGCCAGATATGAGTCCATCAGTCTGGCTGCTTCTTTTGATGCATAGGTATAACCAATTTTTGTCTTGATTTCGGCATATCCATCGATAATCGATTTTCTATATTCTTCATTAGCTAAAATACGATCAATTTCCTCAGCATACCTCTCAGCCACTGCATTATCTTGAATACATTCTTTTACAACCAATCGGTCTGCGATCAGATTGGGCAAACCAATAAAAGGCACTTTGATAAGTCTTTTGACAATAAAATAAGTCAGTCGTGAGGGTGTACGGTAAGCGATGATCTGCGGTACTTCAAAAAGTGCCGTTTCGAGGGTAGCAGTACCGGAAGTAACAATGGCTGCCCGGGCAACCTGTAAAATATTGTAGTTTTCTTCCAGTATTAAGGTCACATTTGGTATCGAAACACATTCTTCATATAGTTCTACCGGCTGGTTGCTGACGCCTGCCACAACAAA
>DAIQNU010000152.1:0-8406 GCA_036788235.1 Cyclobacteriaceae bacterium | reverse complement strand
AGCTAATTCCCCTATTAATTCTGAAAGCAGGCGCAATGCCTGCTTTTTTTTTGCCCTTGTCGTCTGTACTTTTACACACTGTTTAATATTTCAACATGCGACGACAGTATAATTTCATTTTACCTATATGTTTTTTCTTAAATTACTTTCACGTCTGCCGCTTTCTGTATTATACGTTTTCTCGAGCTTCATTTATTTCATGCTTGCTTATGTTTTACGGTATCGCAAAAAAGTAATTATTCAAAATTTACAAAACTCTTTTCCTGAGCAAACAGCCAAGTGGCATAAAAAAACATCTAAAAAATACTATAGGCACCTTTCCGAAATCATAGTTGAAATAATCAAATCCTATAGCATTTCTCCAACAGAAATCTCCAAACGTGTAGAAGTTATCAATGGTCATTTGCTGGTTGAAGAGATGAAAGCAGGCAAATCTATAATGGTGCTGACGGCACACCAAGGAAATTGGGAGTGGATACTAATGGTCTTTTGTCAGATACTTGACAAACAGGTAGATGTTGTATATCAACAAATAAAAAATAAATCTTTCAACAATTTTTTTATAGAGATGCGAAGCCGATTTGGAGCGTATGCAATAGAAAAAAGGCAATTTGTTAAAGAAGTTGTTAAAAGAAAAGATATTTTAACTTGTCTTGCAATCTTGGCAGACCAGACGCCTCTGAAAGTACAAAAGGCACATTGGACTACCTTTTTACATCAGGAAACTCCATTTTTTGATGGCCCGGGCAAAGCTGCTAAAATGCTCAACATACCCGTATTTTATGTGTCAATGCAAAAAAAACAAAGGGGATACTATGTTGCTGAGGTATCAGACAAGATAATCAAACTGACTATTTTGATGTTGAGGTATCAAAAATTAGCAATAACTCGATAATCGACGAAAAATCTTTAACTGATGCCTATATTCGAAAAATCGAGGAAACCATACAGCTACAGCCTGAATGCTGGCTTTGGTCACACAGAAGATGGAAACGAAAACGCCAAAAAGACCCTTTAGGATAAACTAAAACTTTACAATATATTATAAAATATATTATTCATAGAGTTTTTTGAACTATTTTGTTAGCGTTATTTTTATAACTTAAATATCTGAAAAGGTAAATTAATTAAGATTAAAAAAAATAATTTTCAATTTTTATGGGGAAATACTGATAAAAGATTTTGATATATGAAAAAAAAGTGATTTAATAGCATCATAATTGCAAATGTAGCTGTAAGTAATTGTATATACAGCTTATGCAATTCAAAAAAATAGTATATCTTTGTAATACGAATTTAATTTCTAAAAATATTTTTTGGTTGTTTGGTTGATGTTGAAAGGGGGGCTGTGGTGGCCCCTCTTTTCTTTTGCTATTATTACCAATGCAATTTTTATTCGGACAGTTCTATCCACCTGAGCGTTTTTAACTCAATTTCTTCATCGGCCTTTTCTATTTCCTTTGCCCAGTTATGCAATAATTCATGATTTGTCTCTCCACTATTCAATTGTTTAACTATCGTTTCCTTCTTTAGCTCAAGTCCTTGTATTTCAGCCTCCAACTTTTTCAATTCCTGATCTTCTTTAAAACTGCGCTTGCTCGTTTTCTTGGCCGGTGTTTGTTCCTTCTTAGGCTGATTACTAACTTGCTTATCGATTTTAGTTTCTTGGCTCATGGCCAGCTCTCTTTCTTTTTGTTCGCGGTATTGCGTGTAGTTTCCGGGAAAATCACGAATAACCCCCTCTCCTTCAAATATAAATGAATGCTTCGCAAGTCTATCCATAAAAAACCTATCGTGACTTACCACCATCAAAACCCCATCAAAACTTTCAAGAAAATCTTCGAGAACGGCTAAGCTAAAAATATCCAGGTCGTTGGTCGGTTCATCGAGTATTAAAAAGTTTGGTTGGCGAATCAAAACCCTTAACAATTGTAGTCTGCGTTTCTCTCCACCACTTAATTTACCCACCTGGGTATATTGCATATCGGCGGTAAACAAAAAATGCTGCAAAAACTGCGAAGCAGAAATCATAGATCCGTCAGCAAGCGTAACAAACTCAGTAACTTCTTTTACAATATCAATGACACGAAGTTGTGGATCAAAATTGGGCTCTTGTTGACGATAGTATCCAAAGTCGATGGTCTCCCCTAAGTCGATGACACCATTATAATCAGTGTCTTTTCCGGTAATAATGTCAAGTAGTGTGGACTTACCGGCACCATTGCTGCCAATCATACCAATCTTATCTCCTTTCTTAAACACATAAGAAAAATCTTGTACATAAGGCCGGCCATCCCATTGTTTGCTCAGATGCTCTATTTCCATGATTTTCTTACCCAAGCGACGCATACCTGTGGCAATCTTCAATTCGCTGTCTTGTGTTTTTTTGGTAGCTTTCTCTTTTAATTCCTCAAATGCCTCCACCCTGTATTTAGCCTTTGTGCCCCGAGCCTTGGGCTGTCTGCGAATCCAGTCAAGCTCTTTTACCATCAGATTTCTGGCTTTGTCAGTTTCCGTAGCTTCTTGAAGTTGGCGCATGGCACGATTTTCTAGAAAATAACTGTAGTTGCCTTTATAACTAAAAAGTTTACCACGGTCTAATTCGATGATTTGGTTGGTCACTGACTCCATAAAATACCTATCGTGTGTAACCAGTAGCAAAGTAAGGTTGGCCGTAGCCAGGTAATTTTCCAACCATTCTATGGCCTCAAGATCTAGATGGTTGGTGGGCTCATCCAATATCAAGAAGTCAGGCCTGGTTATCAATACCCTGGCAAGAGCTATTCGCTTTTTCTGCCCTCCAGAAAGTGAAGAAACTACATCATCCATTCTATGAATGCCCAGTTTGCCTAATATTTGTTTCACCTGCGACTCATAGTCCCAGACATGCATAGCATCAATCCTTTCAATCAAATCTTCCAGCGGTATAGCCGTTTCCTCTCCTTCTAGGGCTTGCTCATATTGCATAATAAGATTCAAAATCTCGTCATCCTGATCAAAAATTGTTTCTCTAACGGTGTGCTTAGGATTAAATGAAGGGTTTTGGGATAGTACGGCCAATCGTATGCCTTTTTTAAAAACTACTTCACCACGATCTGGGGTATCCAGTCCGCCCAAAATGTTCAATAAGGTTGTTTTCCCACAACCGTTTTTACCTACCAATGCCACTTTTTCGCCTTGGGCAATACCAAAGGTGATGTCTGAAAACAAAGTCTTTTGATTGTAGCTCTTAGTGAGCCCTTCTACCGAAAGGTAATTCATAAGTAAAATAAATAATGTGTTGTTAAATGGTCAAAACTCGTCCCAATCATTTATCATGTGATAATACCATGACCTAACTTCTGGTGATTTAGCATTTCCGTAATGATGAATTTTCACACGTGGACATAGGCATGTGGTTCATCAAAAAAGCACATGAGGACAAATTTGCCTGCAAGATAGCAAAATGGACTCTTCTTTTATTTTTTTGATTTGCTAGAAAATGTTTTATAAAACAAATCATTTATCTCCTGAACCACCTCCTTCAAAACTTTTTCAGCACTTTTCAGATTTTCAACATTTCCAGTGCGAAGTTTTTCAACTTGCTGACTTAAATAATCCCGATTTCTCTTCAATTCGTCGAGTCGAGCTTTCATATCCTTTTTTATATCGTCTTTGGATATATCATACTCTTTCATCAACAATTCGATTCGAGTATTCAAATCATGAATATAAGCTTTGATTTTTTCTTCAATATCCATCACAAAAAAGGCTTACTGTAAATATAACGATATAAGATTTTTACAAACATTACGTCTTGAATGATCTCGCTGCAAGATAATGCTAAATTACCGCAATTGTTATTATATTTGCAGCCGGATTAAATTATTGAGCATTGAACAGGCGTCAAGCAATAGCTTTTGTCATAGCACCATTCTTTTTTTCTTCCTGTGCGGCACAGCGAAAACCCAAGAAGCGTAAACAACCTAAAAGAGGGCCTATACCATGTCCGGTTAAGGATTGTTAATTTTTGGTCTATGAAAAAAATTATTGTGGCTATTGATGGACTTTCAGCTTGTGGTAAAAGCTCAACGGCAAAAGCGTTAGCACATAATTTACATTATATTTACATAGACTCTGGTGCTATGTACAGAGCCGTGACACTTTTTTTTACTGAAAACAATACGGACATAAAAAGTAATTCTGAAGTTACGGCAGCACTAGAACAATTGGATATAACATTTAGATATAATACAGTGAAGCAAGCAAATGAAATTTATCTGAATGGTAATATGGTAGAAGAAAAAATCAGAGGATTAGATATTGCTTCTAAAGTGAGTGAGGTGAGTGCTATAAAAGCCGTTCGAAATAAAATGGTAAAACTTCAGCAGCATATTGCCAAAAGCGCTGGGAAAGGTGTGGTAATGGATGGTCGAGACATAGGTACAGTTGTTTTTCCTGATGCTGAAGTAAAAATATTTATGACGGCTTCGGATGAAGTTCGAGCCGAACGCAGGGTGAAGGAACTCAGCCAAAAAGGTCAAGTAGCAGATTTTGCGAGTGTTTTAGAAAATTTGAAACATCGTGATCAAATGGATTCTAATCGAAAAGAAAGCCCTTTGAGAAAGGCGAATGATGCCATTACAGTTGATACCAGTAATCTGCAATTTGATGAGCAGGTTTCGATGATATTGAAACACATAAAGAAAAAGACTTTACAAAATCCAAACAGCTAGTATATGACTGTGACCATAGATAAAAACTCGGGGTACTGTTTTGGCGTTGAATTTGCCATCCAGATGGCAGAAGACGAGATGCAAGATTCACCGATTTTGTATTGTCTTGGAGATATTGTTCACAATGATATGGAAGTTCGCAGGCTTAAAGAAAAGGGTTTGAGAATTATAGATCGTGAGCAACTCAAAGAATTGCGTGATTGCAAAGTGCTTATTCGTGCACATGGTGAACCGCCTGAAACTTACCAAATAGCCTTGTTGAATAATATAGAATTAATTGACGCTTCTTGCCCTGTTGTGTTAAAACTTCAAAACAGGGTCAGAAATGCTTTTGATAAAATGTGTAGGCAAAACGGTCAAGTTGTTATTTATGGCAAAACCGGCCATGCCGAAGTTATTGGTCTAAGTGGTCAGACCAATGGCCAAGCAATCATTGTAACCAATGAAACAGATCTGGATAAAATTGATTTTTCAAGACCAGTTACCTTGTTTAGTCAAACCACAAAGAGCACATCGGGTTTTTATCAAATAAAATCAGAGATAGAAAAGCGAATCAAAGCAATAGATGGCCAGGAATTAAATGAGCTTTTTGATGCAAACGACAGTATATGTCGTCAAGTCTCTAATAGAGAACCTCAATTGAGAAAGTTTTCTCAGGACCATGACCTTATACTTTTTGTAAGTGGGAAAAAAAGCTCGAATGGCAAAGCATTACACAGCGTGTGTAAAGAAGAGAATCCTAACAGTTATTTTATAGAAGATATTACCGACATAGATCCCCAATGGTTGGAGAACGTTAGCTCGGTAGGAATTTGTGGGGCTACGTCAACGCCAATGTGGCTTATGCAAAAAATCTCTGACCATGTTCAAGAAATTTGTAGTCATATTCCGGCCGATATTTAGGAGTTGACATTAAGATTAGATAAATATTTTAGAAATTCAGCAACAAAGCTGAGATACACCAATGTAAAAACCAAAAAATGGTTATTTTTGCGCACTCAATTACTGGTTCAAATCTGATGTTTAAGAAATGTCACAGACTATAAAAATTAAAAAAGGGCTCAATCTCAACCTTGCAGGAACTGCGGAAAAAAAGATTTCAGAAACTATCAAATCTGAAACCTATGCCGTAAAGCCTTCCGATTTTTTGGGCCTGCAAAGACCAAAATTATTGGTAGAAGAAGGTGCCACTGTAAAAGCTGGAACGCCCGTATTTTTCGACAAGAAGCAAGAAAAAGTCATGTTCTGCTCACCCGTAAGTGGCGAGGTTGTCGAAGTTATTCGTGGCGAAAAGCGAAAATTGCTTGAAATCAGAATATTGGCTGATAAAGAAATCAGTTATCAGGAATTTGAAACGCCTGATGTTTCTGAAATTGGCAGCCTAAGCCTTGAAAAAGCAAAGGAACTTATGCTTTCCAGCGGTGTTTGGATAAACATAATCCAGCGACCTTTTGGCGTTGTTGCCAATCCTGAAGAAAAGCCAAAATCAATTTTCATTTCAGGTTTTGATACCCACCCATTAGCACCTGACTACAACATACTCTTCAAAGACCAGGAAAAATACTTTCAAACAGGTGTTGATATTCTCAAGAAATTTACGAGTGGAAAAGTTCACTTGAGCCTTGATGGCAACGCTGATACACAGAGTATTTTTAGCCAAATTAAGAATGTTGAAATTCATAAGTTTTCAGGGCCACACCCAGCCGGAAACGTAGGTACACAAATACATGAGATTGACCCTATTAATAAAGGAGAAATAGTTTGGACATTGCACCCATTTGGTGTTATCCAGATCGGAAAATTGTTTCATCATGGAAAATATGATGCTTCTAAGGTTATAGCATTGGCCGGTTCAGAAGTAAAAACCCCTCAATACTATCGCCTGCATACAGGAACTAATATTTCTAAACTTATTGAAAACAACCTCAAACAAGATCATGTTAGGGTGATAAGTGGTAATGTATTGACAGGTGAGAGAATAAATAAAGACGGGTTTATTGGTTTTTATCATAATATGATCACCGTAATACCAGAAGGAGATGAACCTAGGTTTTTAGGTTGGGTTCTTCCGGCAGTTGGTAGGCCAAGTATGCATAGGGTGGTTAATATTTGGTCATTTCTCAATGGCAAAAAACCTTTGGCGCCAGATACCAACACAAATGGAGAACCACGAGCATTTGTACAAACAGGCGTATTCGAAAAAGTAGTACCCTTAGATATACTTCCTACTTATCTGATCAAAGCAATAATGGCAGAAGATTATGATGAAATGGAATCTCTAGGCATATATGAAGTTATTGAGGAAGACCTGGCATTATGTGAGTTTGTGGATGTTTCCAAACATAACATTCAGGCAATATTAAGAGAAGGTTTGGATTTACTTAAAAACAGTTGATAAGAATGGAATTTCTTAGAAAAACAATTGAGAGTGTAAAACCCTCTTTCGAAAAAGGAGGGAAGCTGGAAAAATACTATTATGTATTCGAGGCTTTTGAAACGTTGGCATTCACGCCTGAAACCACGACTGAAAGCAAAGGTGTTCAAATTCGTGATGCCATTGACCTTAAGCGCCTCATGTCCACGGTAATTATTGCTATGGTGCCATGTTTGTTGTTTGGTATATACAATGCCGGCTACCAACACCACTTAGCTACCGGACAAGAGCTTGATCTTGTTTCGATGATCACTACCGGTTTAATTTTAGTTTTGCCGATTGTGGTCGTATCTTATGCTACTGGGTTGGGTGTTGAATTTGTCTTTGCTACCATCCGTAGACACCCTGTAAACGAAGGTTTTCTGGTAAGTGGTATGCTTATTCCGCTTATAGTACCTACAACCATACCTTTATGGCAAGTATCATTAGCGACTGTTTTTGGTGTTATCATTGCCAAAGAAGTATTTGGCGGCACAGGTATGAATATATTCAATGTCGCACTTACTGCCAGAGCATTTCTTTATTTTGCCTATCCACAACAAATTTCAGGTGATGTTTGGACATATTTAGGAGATAAACAACCTATTGATGGATTTTCGGGTGCTACACCACTAGCTGTGGCTTATGAAGCATCTTCGAAAGGTACAGAATCAGTAACAGCCGCATTAGCCAATACCAATACCGCACTTGGAGCCGATTTCTATAGTTTTAGTAATATGTTTCTTGGATTTATTCCGGGTTCTATAGGAGAAACTTCAACTTTAATGGCGCTAATTGGTGGACTCATACTTGTGGTTACGGGTGTTGGAAGCTGGAAAATCATCGTAAGTGTGTTTGGTGGTGCATATTTAATGGCCTTAGGGTTTTATGCCATAGGCCTAAATGAATATATGCTTATGCCTCCAGAATATCATCTGGTAATTGGCGGTCTTGCATTTGGTGCTGTATTTATGGCCACTGACCCGGTAACAGCTTCGCAAACCTCTACCGGACAATGGATATATGGGTTTTTAATAGGAGTTTTGACCATTATCATAAGAGTGGTAAACCCTGCTTATCCAGAGGGTATTATGTTGGCCATATTATTAATGAATGTATTTGCGCCACTAATAGATTTTTATGTAATAAAGTCAAACAAAAAAAGGAGGTTACAACGTGCAACAGTCTAATGGTTATATAATCGGTTTTGCAACTGCCCTAACAATTATCTTGGGTGGTGTGCTGTCTTTTGCTGCAGTAGTATTGAAGCCAATACAG
>DAIQNU010000151.1:0-8433 GCA_036788235.1 Cyclobacteriaceae bacterium | reverse complement strand
AAATGTACACATAAGTGATTAGAAAATCTGTCAAAAATCCAGCTACCCCACCAATTACAGAGCCAGCCTGACTTCCTATGCTACTACCTCCATTTTCATCATCCGCCTCAGCTTCTTCTTCTTCTTCCGAATCCTCATCATCATCCCCGACATTCATATTAGATTTATAATCTTCCAATTCTCCTTCTTCAATCGGTGTATGGGTAAGAATATAGTTTTCAGCTTCTTCGATTTTCGGAATAATTGTTTTCTTAATATCATCCCAATCATCCATGATATTTTTCATTTGCCAAGATATGACCAGAAAAAAGAGCATTGCAAGAAGCAAAAGGATTAAAACATTGATAATAGTGGCCAGAACCTGTTTTAATCCAATAGCTTCAAGCTTGTTGGCAAGCGGAAAAGTCAAGAGCGCTAAAATAGCAGCAAGTACCAAAGGAGCTAAAAACCCTTTTGCTTCAATGATCCCATAGAAAAAAAAGAAAAGGCCGGTAACTAATAAGGTAAAGTTGAGTAGGATGCCTTTTGATGTGAATATTTTGTTTGCCTGCATTGTAAAAAACTTTTCTAAAAACAGGTTTACGCAAAAATGACCATTGAAACTGATTTTTATGAATAAAACATGCAAATTTTGAAAAAACGGCTATAGAAATAAACTATAGTAGAGCGAGAACTATTTCAACTCCTAGATCGACTATGGCCTCTGGGCGAAATTGAATATCAAATTTCAAGTGGCACAACCTCGCGTATTCAAACTACCGAATATTTCATTGATTAATTTTCATATCTAATGTATTTTTTCCAACTGTATAGGCATACGAAGAAGATGGGATAAATTGTAATTTAATGTTTTCATATCCTACTTCCCCTTCTTTAGTAATTGAAGTCACTATAGAATTATGTAATTCATTTTCGACGCAAAATTTAAGTAGACTTTTGAGCTCTTTTGGTTTTTCAAAGTATCTATCACTCCATTTAATTTCGAGCACCCATTTGGGTTTTAAAGTTTCGCCCAAGCCAACCATGTCAACTTCGCCAGTACTCCACCTTGCATACCATGGAGTAAACCAATCTTTATGCATCCATTGGGCAAAAATGGCAGTTTCAACCATATTTCCAATCATTTCATCGGTTGCAGTAATGGGCGAAAATAAAGCACTTCTTAAGGAAGGATTGGTCAAATAAATTTTAAAAAAGTTGTCTCTTTTAAATCTTTTTCCACTTTGATCGATTCGCTTTACTTGCTTGATTAAATATGCAGCCTCTAAATATTCAATATATTTTTTCAAGGTGTTTTTAGGCACCTGAGATTGATTGCTTAAAGTTTCTAATGAAAATTCCGCCCCACTGTTATATGCTATTGTAGTAAATAGTGAGTTTAGTTCTCTTGTATCTGAAATGCCATATAAACTTGGTAAATCCCTGAGTAAAACTTTATCTACAATATCCTGTCGTATATATCTACCAGGATTTGCCTGTATCTTTTCAGAAAAAATAACCTCCGGATACCCGCCAAAATTTATATAATCTATAAAATGTCTATTCAATTCTTCAATGTGCGCTGTGGAGTAAAATGTGTTTATTTCACCATTCCATTTAATGTCTGTTGTCTTAATTAGCTTATCTAAGCCTTTGAAGGAAATGTATTCATTGAATGTAAGGGGAGGGAGCAGAAAGTCGGTAAATCTGCCAGCTCCACTTTCATTGCTCGCAAACTTCAGTGCTGCGGCTGCTGAACCAGATACAATAAAATTATCTTTTCGATAACTATCAACTAAAGATTTTAAGTGTACTTCCCAATCTCTACAATATTGAATTTCATCAAAAATTATATACCAATCATTTTTATCATATAGGCCGGTTGCTTCTTTGGCATAAGTAAATAATTGTTCTAGAGCAATGTTGTTGTATATCGGATTTTCTATAGTTATAAAAATGATTTTCATCGGATTTATGCCATTTTCAATCATGTCATGCACCATATGATAAAGCATTACAGACTTCCCGACACGCCTGGATCCCATTAGCACAACTGCTCTACGTATATCTCTCTCATAAACTAGGGGTTTGAAAAGTTCGAAATATAACCTTCTGGGCATTTGTTGATAATCTTCCTCTATGTTACCATCCACCCACCAAGGATTTTCAAATCGAATCCTATCAAGAACCTGTTTTTTAGAAATTTCTTTAAGCATTTTTTCTTTATTTTCTTCAAAAGTACTAAATAGAATCAAACATTTGATCTTATTTTGACTTTTTTTCCTAAATAAAGATTTTACAGCTTAGAATTTATCTTATTTCGGTTTGCTGTTGAAGGCAGGAAAAATATTACAATGCGATTTTATAATGCAAATCTTAGTATGCTTATCAAAAGGTTTTGGATAAAATAAAACTTAAGGAAGCGTAATTTCTACCTTCCGTTTTCTAAGAATTTGGCTATTTGCGATCCAATTTCTTCTATGGTCAATAAAACAGCTTCGTTTTTTATTCTATTCGTTGCTGCCAGTTCATTAATATCACTGTCACTTTTTCTGTCTTCAAATTCTTTGGTAACAATGCTCGTAAAAGGCACCAAACCTGTTCTTATATCTAAAATAATTAATTGTGTAGTAGCAAAAGCCTTTATATTTGTTTTGGAAAACAGTTTGTATTGCGAGTACAAATCACTATTGATAGTATAGATGACAGCAATATCGGACTGTGTTCTAACTGCCGCTTCTCTTATATTCGTAAAGTTCGGATTTTTTGAGATTAGAATATCAGGTATAGTTGATATGCTTTTTACTCGTGTAGAACTTTTGAATGTCTTCGAGAACATATCCAAGTACTTTTGTTCAGCTTTCAAAAATTGCTCATCGGCCCAGTAATACTTTTGTTGAGTCTGCGAACTTTCAAGCTTTATGAAGGCAACTCTTAGCATATCTGGTAGGGTATAACTTCCATCCAAAACGTTTTGAATGTTCTCTTCCGAGATCGTTGAAGTATTGTCATCAAACAGCGACCTTGTAATCGGCGGATTACTGTTGACATAGCTGTAATCGCTGACACTGTTTACTTGTTTGGTAGCAGTACACGATGCCAAAATACTGGCAAGAAAAACTAAAGTTCCCAATTGCTTCATAGTAAATTCTATTTATTGATACTTGCTAAATTAAATCAATTATAGCCAATTCTGCTATTGAGTATTAACAGAAAAATTCATTTTAGCTCTTACTTCATTCAGCTTAATAGTCATGGATATCGCCTCATTTTCCACCCAATAATTGTAGGCTTCAATGTCAATATGTTTGTATGGCTAGAATTGTTTGTTGGTAATAGTGATTAGTTTCTTAGCCAAATCAAAGTCGATTGATTCTTTATCGCTAATATTCACAAAAAATTTGGTTTGCCAACTTTGTGTTTTCTCTGCTTGATTATTTGTCACGCTATCCCAAGGCGGATACACCCTTATACCAAGTTTACCCTCAATTCCATTTTTTGTAATGATTTGTTTCTCAGCCAACACACTTTTAGGAAAAATAAACTGCCCTAAGTTATGGCCACTTTTTACTGTAATGATAAGATAATCCAGATCATCATTTATATCATATGGTTCAGTTTCGCCAGATTTGTTTCTTTTCCAAATGGCCACAAATTGCCCTGTCTTTTTCGGCGTAATTTTAGCCAATCTATGGTCAATAGTCAGCCCATTAAGCTCAAACGAGCAAGCACCATAAGCTTTGCCTTCTGGATGTATTTTCAGGTTTTTTAACTCAAAACCGCACTCATCATAAACCAGCTCTTTCACCATAGCGAGTTCACTACAATACGAAAATGAATTAGGTAAGGAATTTTTTATTGGCCTATTTTCTATAGATCTTCTCAAACTTGAATGCTTTATTCACTAATACAAAGTTAAGCCTCATTATTGGCAAAAGTAACGCATTAACTCAAAGCTGGCTGTTAATTTATTGCTAAGTTTTAAAATCTCTTTGTTATTGCTTAAGTCAGCGTTAATTTGCATTTTTCAAACAACAAACAAAAACTGCCTGTTTTGCACGATCATATTCTCGTAATTGATATTGAAACCGTTTCGGCTACTGCTACTTTGGAAGAACTTGACCCTCGACTACAAAAGCAGTGGGAAAGAAAATGCAAGTGGATTCAAAACCCTGAAGAATTGCTCCCTGAAGAATTGTATAAAAAGCGAGCAGGTATTTATGCTGAGTTTGGCAGAGTGGTTTGTATTTCACTAGGATTCTTTAGTTATCTCCATAGCGATGGCTCCAATAACTGGCAGCTTCGCGTTAAGGCCATCTACAATGATGATGAAAAAGCGCTGTTGCAAGAATTCGCCGAAATGATCAGCAGTAAATTTGATCAACGAAAAACGCGTTTCGTGTCGCACAATGGCAAAGAGTTTGACTTGCCATTTCTCTGCCGGCGCATGTTAATTAACGGAATTGCACTGCCAGACATTTTGCAGCTTGCTGGTAAAAAGCCTTGGGAAAATCCACATATTGATACTTTAGAAAATTGGAAGTTTGGTGATTACAAGCATTATACTTCTCTTGAGTTGCTCACAGCACTGTTTGATATTCCCACAAGCAAAGACGATATTGATGGCTCTATGGTAAGTCAGGTATATTACGAACAAGGCGATTTAAATCGCATAGCAGAATATTGTTGTAATGATGTGGTTGCCACAGCACAATTGTATCTTAGAATGAACCTGCAAGCACTAATTGCTGAAGAAAATATTCATATTGTATGATTTGTATTCTGAAAAATCATATTTGCCCGACAATCCCAACATATGTCTGAGCTACAGAAGACTTCCAGATCTGTTTTAGAGGTAGACAACCTTGCCGTTAGTTTTTACAGTAAAAAAAACCAGGTAAAAGCTGTTGACGGGGTAAGTTTCAATCTTAAGCAGGGTGAAACTTTAGGCATTGTAGGTGAATCAGGATCTGGCAAAACAGTAACTGCACTCACCATAAACAGACTGCTGCCTACTAAAAAAGCTATCATAGACTCAGGAAGCATTAGGTTTCACTCAAAACTATATGGCGAGACAGACTTAAGCACTCTAACCGACGGACAAATGCGAAGGCTTAGAGGCAATGAAATAGGCACTATTTTTCAAGAGCCTATGACTTCCCTCAATCCAGTATTCACTTGTGGCAACCAGCTCACTGACGTATTAAGATTGCACAAAACTTATTCGGCCAAAGAAGCCAAAGAAAAAGCAATAGAACTGTTCAATGATGTGCAATTACCCAGGCCGGAAAAAATGCTGCACAGTTATCCTCATGAAATTTCTGGTGGACAAAAGCAGCGGGTCATGATTGCCATTGCAATGGCATGCCAGCCCACACTGCTCATAGCTGATGAACCCACCACGGCTCTTGATGTGACAGTGCAAGCCAATATTCTTAAGCTTATGACCCGTCTGCGCGATGAATACCAAACGGCCATGCTCTTTATAAGTCATGACTTGGGGGTGGTTGCAGAAATCGCTGACCGTGTAATGGTTATGTATCAGGGCAAAATCGTAGAGCAGGGTTCAGTTTGGGAGATATTTGCCAATCCTAAGCATCCTTATACTAAAGGATTACTGGCGTGCAGACCACGTCTCGACATTCGATTAAAGCGATTGCCAACCGTAGCCGACTTTATGGATATTACCTCTGAAGAAGGTAGCAAGGGTAAGACTTTTCAATATAATTCGGTGGGTGAGGCGCTTTTACTTAATGCTGAACGAAAAGAAGATTTGATCAATAGAAGAATGGAAGTGTTGCAAGGGGGCAGCATTCTTAAAGTAAAGGATTTAAAAACATGGTTCCCAATAAAGCGCGGCTTGTTTCGGCCTGCAAATGAATATGTTAAAGCCGTAAATGGTGTGAGTTTTGATGTGTACCCGGGTGAAACTATTGGATTGGTGGGCGAATCAGGCTGTGGCAAAACTACCTTGGGTAGATCTCTCATTAGACTCACAGAGCCAAGCTCGGGATTAGTTTTTTACGATGGTCATATTGTAAATCACCTGCCACCTGCACATTTGCGTAAACTTAGAAAAGAAATTCAGATTATATTTCAAGATCCCTTTGCATCTTTGAACCCGAGATTGACCATCGGTCAGGCAATAGGCGAGCTCATCAGGTTTCATAAAGTCTGTAAAGGTGAAAAAGCTATAAAAAATCGAGCAATAGATCTGCTTGAACGTGTGCACTTAGGCGAGGCATATTATCATAGATTTCCGCATGAAATGTCTGGCGGCCAACGGCAAAGAGCCTGTATAGCCAGAGCACTGGCAGTAGACCCAAAATTGATCATTTGTGATGAATCAGTATCGGCATTGGATGTTTCGGTACAAGCTCAAATTTTAAATTTACTCAACGACCTAAAAAAAGAACTTAAAATTACGTACATTTTCATATCTCATGACCTCTCGGTTGTAAAGTTTATAGCCGACAGAATATTGGTAATGAAAAACGGCAAACTGGTAGAAATTGGGTTTCCGGAAAACTTGTTCGAAAGGCCTAAGGAGGCATATACCCAACAATTGATAAATGCCATACCACGCGGCGACCTGGAAGACATCCAAAAAGCTATGTTGAAACGTAAGCTTTCTAAAAAATAAAGAAATTAACAATGACAAAAAAAAGAGAAAGAAATTCTGCATCACAAACCCGAATTGAGGAGTTAAGCGAAATGCTAACCGAAACTTTGGGAGATCTACGTCCGCCCTACTCATTAAATCAAGTGGTAAAAATGATGGGCATTAAAGACCGAAAGTCAAAGCAAATTGTGAAAGAACTTTTGCAGAAAGAATCATCGAAAAATTCTGGCGAAGCCAAAAGCATAATTACTGGTAAAGTCGACTATGTAAATCCAAAATTTGCCTATGTCATTCCTGATGAAGCAGAAGAAGACATTTTGGTAAAAAGTGATTACTTGGGTTCGGCCATGGATGACGATACTGTAAAAATCGAGGTTTTTCCAAAACGCAATCGACAGGGAAGACTCGAAGGCCGTGTAATTGAAGTCTTGAGCCGCAACCGTGATGAATTTGTAGGCAGAATAGAAATTTCGGGTAAATACGCTTTTGTGTTGCCTGATTTTCGAAAGATGCACACCGATATTTTTGTGCCACCCAATGCCATTGGCAAAGCCAAAACCAATGATAAGGTTGTAATAAAAATCTTGCAGTGGCCAGAAGCCAACAAGAGCCCTGAAGGACGCGTGATAAAGGTACTTGGCCAGGCAGGGCAGCACGAAGCCGAAATACACTCCATCATTGCCGAGTTTGGCCTGCCCTATGATTTTCCCTCGGCAGTTGTAAAGCAAGCCAATGCCATCAGTGCCAACATTGACAAGAATGAAATTGCCAAAAGACGTGATTTCAGAAAAATCACCACCTTTACTATAGACCCGGAAGATGCCAAAGACTTTGACGATGCCATTTCTTTACAATTGCTCGAAAATGGCAACTATGAGTTGGGAGTGCACATTGCCGATGTAACACACTATGTACCTACCAAAGGGGCATTGGAGCTGGAAGCTGAAAAGAGAGCCACCTCGGTTTATCTAGTGGATCGTACCATTCCTATGTTGCCAGAGCGCCTTTCCAACGAATTGTGCTCATTAAGACCCAACGAAGACCGACTGACCTTCTCGGCGGTTTTTGAACTTGATAAAAATGCTGTGGTAAAAAACGAATGGTTTGGCAAGACCATAATCCATAGTGACCGAAGGTTTACTTACGAAGAAGCGCAAGAACGCATAGAAACCATTGAGGGCGATTATGCCAAAGAACTCACCCTAATCAACGAACTGGCATTGAAACTCCAAGCAGCCAGGTATGCAGTGGGCTCTATCAATTTTGAAACAACCGAGGTTAAGTTCAGGCTTGATGAAAATGGTAAACCTCTTGAAGTGATACCCAAAGAGCGCAAAGACGCCCACAAGCTGGTAGAAGAATTTATGCTGCTGGCCAATAAAAGGGTAGCTGAATTTGTATTCAATATAAAAAAGGGCAAGGAAAAGAACACTTTTGTATATCGTACGCACGATTACCCCAACCCTGAAAAACTGGAAGCTTTTTCGATTTTTGCCAAGAAATTTGGCTATGAACTCAGCCTGACCGAAGAAGCCGTTTCTCGTTCACTAAACAGACTAATTGCTGATATCGACGGTAAGCCTGAGCAAAACGTACTGCAAACGCTGGCAATAAGATCGATGGCAAAAGCTAAATATACCACCTCCGAAGGTGGCCACTTTGGACTTGCATTTCCGCATTATACACATTTCACCTCCCCCATTCGCCGCTATCCTGATATGATGGTGCACAGGCTTTTGTTTCATTATCTCAACAATGGAGCAAACGTAGGCAAAGAAGAATATGAGAAAAAGTGCCGCAACTCTTCCGAAATGGAAAAACGTGCTGCCGAT
>DAIQNU010000150.1:8025-8451 GCA_036788235.1 Cyclobacteriaceae bacterium | reverse complement strand
CGGACCTGCCGGAAACTTTATAGAAGTTTTTGAATTCGATCAGCAAACAGGTGAACTATCGAACTTTATTCAGTTACCATTACCCGAGGCCTATCCAGGCCATATGGTTTACGGCATCGAAATAGCTGGAGACAAACTTTTTGCCTCTGTCCGGGGTGCAGGTTCGTCAAAGCTTTATGAATTTCATCTGCAAATTTTCGAAGCAGATAGTATCTTGAACGAAGATGAACGCTACAGTATGATTCACGAATCCAATGGATTGGAATTTGGCGCTTTACAAACCGGCCCTGATGGTCAAATATATCTAGCTATAAATAATCAAGGATTTTTGGGTCAGTTTCAACCCAACCTCGATACGGCAAGTGGTGAGTTTACAAATGTCGACATTGATGAAGCCAGCAATCAATTCGACTTGCAAGGCGGCAT
>DAIQNU010000150.1:6346-8015 GCA_036788235.1 Cyclobacteriaceae bacterium | reverse complement strand
ATATCCCAATTGGGCCTACCAAACTTTATTCAGAATATCATGATGGATATTGGCCCTCCAGGTATGTTTGTCACAGACGGTTGTTTGGGCACACCTTCTGAATTCTTTGGACAGGCTACCAGCAATATAGATGAGTTTTTCTGGACATTGGGTGATGGTTCCAGCTCTACTGAAAGTGAGGTGACCCACACTTATGCCAGCGCAGGCGTTTACGATGTACGGCTGCTAATCACCAATGTCTGTGTAAATATTGTACTTGACACCACTGCCTCCATTAACATTACTCCTCCTCCGGCTGATCCTACCATACCATCAGAAGCCATTATCTGTATTGATGAGTTGGTATTGGATGCCAATGCAAACAACGTTCCGGATCTTACCTATTTTTGGAGCACTGGTGAAACTACGCAAACGATTTCCATTTCGGATCCTGGCATGTACTATGCCATCGTTTTTGACAATTTAGGATGTTCGGCAGAAGATACTGTAGAGGTTTTTGATGGTCGGCCGGTGATGGATCTGGGGCCAGACATTACTGCTTGCCAGAATGAGGAATTGGCAGATTTTGATACACAAGTAATTGGCACACATGTGTGGCGTATAAATGGCACAGAGGTAACTGGTGAAACCGGGCGTCGACTACCCGTAGATACCAGTACACCAGGCGCTTTTGAATACACTGTTCAAGTAACCGAAACACTCACAGGCTGTATAGCTTATGATACAGTATTAGTAACCATAAACCCGGAACCAACGGCTATTTATAATGTGACCCAAAGTAATTGTGGCAACACCGATGGTAGTATTTTGATCACGAGCGCATTGGGAGGTTTGAGTATCGAATGGTTCGACAATAACCAGGTATCTTTAGGCAGCGACAATCCATTGGAAAATATCGGAGCCGGAGCTTATCAACTGACTGTAACAGATAACCTGAGCCTGTGTACCAACGATTATGGCATAAGTGTAAGTGACCAATCGACCACCTTTACCATGACAGCCACAGACGAGACAAATTGCGATGACGGTATTATAGAAGTGAACTTAGGCAGTGTGGTTGATCCAACTGGCACAGTTTACACTTTGATCAACCAGAATACAAGTGAAACAATCATTGAAACTAATGACTTAATCAGTTTTTCTTTTATTGGTATTGATGAGGGCACTTATACAGTGCTAGTATTAGCAGATGGTTGTACAGATGAAGTTGCCGATATAGATGTTGTATATCTTGATGAAGTAAATTTGACGGTGCTATCAATCGCGGATCTGTGCACAGGCGATGCTGAGATTACAGCCAGCTCTACGACTTCGGGCACTACATTTACATGGACAGGCCCTAACGCCTTTGTTGCCACAGGTGCTACTGTCGATATACCTGAACCTGGCGAATATGTTGTTATTGCTGAATCAGTGGCCTCAGGTCTATGCCCCGCAGAAGATACTGTGGAGGTGAACTTATCAGATAGTCCTACCGTAAGCCTTAATGCCGAAAACGATGGTTGCGACAATACTCGTAGAATAAGGGCGATACCTGATCCTACCGGAAACTATTCTTTCCAATGGACCCCAGGAGGTGAAATTACTCCAGTAATACAAATTACAGCCAACAGTTCGCTATCAGTAGAAATCAGAAATCAAAATACAGGTTGCACTGGCACGGCAAATC
>DAIQNU010000150.1:0-6336 GCA_036788235.1 Cyclobacteriaceae bacterium | reverse complement strand
CGGTTGTCGAAATAATAGCAAACAGCACCCTAAATGTAGTAATACAAAATCAAAGCACAGGATGTCGTGGTGAAGCCGAACAAGACTTTGAAGTATACGAAGAAGTAACCGTGAGCTTGACTGCCGATCCGCAAGCATGCGACAATGGCAATGTAGTAACAATAACCAGCGAAGTAAATCAAGCTTCTGTATCTTACGCTTGGTTGCAAAACAATTCTAATTTACCTGGTGAAAATCAAAGTACCTTAGAAACCACTGGGGCAGGACAGTTTTTGGTTCGTGTTACCAGTCAAGATAATTGTCAGGCTGAAGCTGGACTACAGCTAGCACGACTTCCGGCAACCCCAGCAGATATTGAACCTAACTTTGTGATTTGCCCCGACCCTCCGGCAAATGAAATAGCCATTGTCACACCAGGCGATTTCGTATTCTATCAGGCATTTTTAATAGAAACAGGCCAAGAAGTTTTTGAATCTGGTGGTGGAACTTTTGAACTGGATGAGGAAGGTACTTATCGATTTGTATTAGAAAATGCGTTTGGCTGTGAAACTATTGACACAACCGTAGTTGTTAGGGATTGTGTTCCAAGAGTTGTAGCACCCAATGCCTTTAGCCTGAATGCAAGTTTGACTGAAAATCAAACATTTAAGATTTTCCCGTCTTTTGTCCAGGATTTTGAGATTTATATATACAATCGCTGGGGCGAAATAATCTTTTACAGCAACAACCTCGAAGATATGGAGGCTGTGGGTTGGGATGGCACTTTCAAAGGCCAGTTTGTACAACTTGGTACGTACGCCTATGTAATGAAATTCAGAAGCGCTACCAACCCCGATCGCGGAGTCTTTGAACAGCATGGGGCTATTACGGTCATAAGGTGAGATTTATGATATGAAATAAAAAACCAATGTCTAAAATAAGCAGGCGATGTATAAAACACCGTCTGCTTATTTTATTTTGAAGTGTTGAAATTTAGCTTTCAATCTGTACGATTGTGCTAAAACCACCGGGCAACTTTATCAATTTCACCTGGCATGTTATACGCTCTTTAAGAGCACTTACATGGCTGATTATGCCAATCAGCTTGCTGCTTTCGGCTTGTAGTTTTTCGAGGGTACTAATGGCAACATCGAGCGTTTCGCTATCAAGTGTGCCGAATCCCTCATCGATAAACAAGCAACCAATCTGTACATTTTGAGATGCCATATCTGACAAGCCCAACGCCAAGGACAGGCTGATTAAAAAAGTTTCTCCACCCGAAAGGGTTTTTATAGAGCGCCGGAGATTTCCCTGAAACTGGTCAATAACTTCAATATCGTCATTGTCATCGTCAGGTGCCTGAAGCAAGTACCGATCAGTCAATTCCTTCAATCTATGATTTGCCAAATACGTTAATTGCTTGAGGGTCAGGTTTTGAATGACATTGCTGAATTTATTCCCTTTTGCATCGCCTATCATCTCATTTACAACCTGCCATTTCCATGCGTCTTTTTCAAGTCTTTGCAAAATATCGACTTGGCGATCTTTTTCCATCAGCGCTTCTTCGTTGGACTTCAATTTTTGTTTGTTAGCACCTGTTTGGACTCGAATACTATTGATATCTAATTTTAATTCACGCAACTCATCAATGATATTTTCAGTCGACTGCTCTGAAAAATCCAATGTTTTCAAAGATTCTATTCTTGATTTCTCATCTTGCACACTGGTTTGCAAGCGTATTTTAACTTCTTGTAATTGCCTTTGTTGCTTTTCAATATCTTGTATTTCTTGGGCAGAAAGCAAGGCAGATTCGGCGTCTTTTATAGTAGCTACTCCCCTATCATTCAAAGCAATTTTTAAGCTTTCAAATTTTTCTTGATATGTTTGGCGCAACACTTCCAATTGAGTATTCAACTTCAGTATAAGTGGTTGATAATGCGATAGGTTATTATTTTGCTTAGTAAATTCTGTTGACCAACTATTAACATCATATTCAAAATTATTGCCGGTGTACAGCACACTTAATTGAAGCTTTAAATCTTCCGATTTAACCTCCAATTGCAATTTTTCTTCATAGACACCCAATAATTGCTGGTATTTTTCATACGTCTCCTGCAATTTTTCATATAGCCGTATATTCGCAATTTCATTACTAACCTCTAATCGTTTTTTCTCAACGTCTTCTAATGATATGCCCTTTGAGAACCCTTGTAAATGCACTAGATTCTGAATTTTTAGGTTATTTTCACTAAGGGCGAGAGTACTTTGATTATATTTTTTTTCAATTTCCTGCACCATATTTTTGGTAGATGCCAACTCCACCTTAGTGCTCTGCCATTCTTTACTTTGTGCTTTGTATCGGGCTTCCAATAGTTTGATTTGCTCATCTACAGCATCAACGGCTGTCGGACTATTGGTTGCAAAAGGATGATCTGTAGCACCGCATAAAGGACAGGGTACACCGGGTTGTAAATTTTTTCGATGTTCAGTTAGGTCAGCTTTCCGCTTTTCGAGCTCATATTTCTCTTTGTTAACAAGCAACTCTTTTTCAATTAGAGTATTTTCCTCTGCTTCAATTTGCAATCGTACACCAAGCTTTTGAATAATTTCCTCAAGTCCCTTCCTTTGATCCATTGCTTGCGCCATCTCAAAATCGGTTTCATTTTTCTTTTCAAGCAAATACACAAGCTGCCTTAGAACTTCCTGCATTTGCTCCAGTTTTTCTAAGCGATCTTGCAATTCAACTGAAGATATATTGTGATCAATGCCGGTTTTCTTAATTTTAAGCTTTGTATCTGCAATATTTTTTTCGATAACTACTAGTGGATGCTCAGCCTTGGAAATTTTCTGTGGTTCTGGTAAACGCCCCAAATGATCATTAATTGATTTTGTCAAGCGACCTATTACAGATTCATTCTCTTTAAGTGATGAAAAGATGTTTCTATAGTTATTCTTTACTTCATTGAGAATGGTTTCGAAATTGTGATCACTCAATTCCTGCTTAAGCTTCTGGGAGGCTTCATTTAGAATTTTATCTTTGCTAAGGCTAGCTTCTTGGAGTTTATCACTAGCTTCTTCTTTATCTTTTCTCAAACTTTTTCCTTGCTCTTCAATAGTTCTAAGTTCTATCATTTGAGGCTGAAAGTCCGAAACAAGCTTATGTTTTTGTAGCCTCTCTTCTTTTTCTTTAAACTGTTGCCATTGCACTGCGTTTTGTTCCAATTCTTTTTCAAACTTATGCACATTGTTCACAGATTTATCAAGATCAGATCGAACCTGAACCAACTTTTCAAGCTTTTCACGCTCCACATCTTTATGCTGCAAAGACTTTTCCAAAGCCACAGTTGCCTGCTCCAAAGCCAGTTGATCTTCCGAGGTCATTACAGCGATTTGGCCAATCAGCAATCGTTGATTTTCTATGTGGCTTTTAATTTGTTTGTTTTTTTCAAATGCCTGTATACCAATTTGGCGGTAGATCCAAGTACCGGTAATTTGCTCCAGTAGTTGGCTTCTTTCATTTTTTCCCGAATGCAAAAACTTGGCGAAATCTCCTTGTGACAATAGTATTGATCGCACAAATTGATCGTAACTCAGTCCAATAATCTGTTCATTTTTGATAGGCACTTCGCTTTTTTTCTGGCACAAAAGTTCCCCCACAGGTAGCGATGCCAATTCCATGTCATAGTCATTGAGATTGCCATTGCGGTTTATGGCTATTGACCACCGCGACCTATAGCAAAGTCCCTTGGCTTCATATTCGATTTCGGCAAATGCAGACTGAGTGTGGCGTGTAATAATAGACCCCAGCTTCTTAATACTCTCCTTAGATATACCCGATTCGAAGCGCGGTATCCGATTGAACAATGCCAGTGTAATGACATCAAGTATGGTTGATTTACCGGCACCAGTGGGTCCGGTAATGGCAAACAGACCGGCTCCATCAAAAGGTGCCTGAGTAAAATCAATTTTTTGGCGCCCTTTTAAAGCATTAATATTTTCAAAAACTATTTTATTGATCTTCATCCTTCTATTTCTACCGTCTCGAGCAATTCAGCAAATGCCTGTATTAATGTATTTTTCTCTGAATCACTATAATTCTCAACAAGTTTGTCAAATACTACCAAAGGACTTAAAGCCCGAACATTTAGCTGGGCGCTTTCGTCAAACCCTTCAATATTTGGTTGATCCATAAAAGCCACTTTTGAGTTGACCACCTTAATATAATCGAATGTATTGATGGAGGCGATTAGCTCGTCTTTATTTCTCAATACATTGGGATCATACTTTTTTTCAATAATTTGAATTTCTACCAGCACCCTACCCTGCTTTTCGGTTTGGGTATTTTTTAATAAATCGATTTTATGCAATACTTCGGAGAAAGTTCCACTGATGATTTCCAATGAGAAAAATGAAGGAATGGCAATACTTTCCATGGAAATCCCATCCTTGTTCAATTCAATTTTTTCCAATTGCTTTCTTTGACCTTTTTCTGAAAAACTAAGCGGAATTGGCGCACCACTGTAGCGAATTTGACCGTTTTTACCAAAACGCTGCGGGCGATGAATATGCCCGAGCGCCATGTATACATAATCCTCTGGGAATTCACTCAGATCAAATGAAGCCTGATTTCCTATTTGGATTTCTCGCTCGCTGTCAGACAGTTCGGCGTTTTGCACAAACAAATGCCCCATGCCCAATAAAGGAATCCCTTGATACAATTCCGCAGATTTCATGGCTAATATTTCATACCACAACTTAATGCCCTTTCTTACTGCTTCCACTCTATCGCCGGCTTGGTGTATATCCACAGATTTTCGCAGATCCTTGTCACGCAAAAAAGGCACTGCTGCAACTACAGCTTCAATTTCACCCGATTGATTGTGCAAAGGAACCAGCAAATCTTCAGGCTTTTCGGTGGCCGAACCAAATACTTGAATCTGCATTTCTTTGAGCAAAGCTGCCGGTGCATTTAATAGACCTGCTGAGTCGTGGTTACCACCTGTGATTATTATTTTGCAAGAACTGCTAATCATGCTTCTAAGAAACTCGTAATACAGGCGTAGCGATTCAGTAGAAGGATTTGCCAAATCGAAAACATCTCCTGAAATCAGCAGATAGTCAGGCTTTTGCGATTTGACCAATTGTGTGAGCCAATTTAAAAATTGATGATGTGCCTCTACAAGATCATATTCATAAAGCCGCTTGCCCAAATGCCAATCGGCAGTATGTAAGATGGTTAAACCCATGATTTGCTTAAGATTAGATAAGTGAACTTTTCCAAAAAGCCAATGTAAAACTATTTTCTAAATGATTTTGAGTAAATTTACCTGAAATTCTTTATCAAAATATTTTTTCAAATAAACAATGCATATCATGAAAATGAAATTTTTAACACTGCCAATTCTGGTATTTTTATTAAGCATAAGCTGTGAGCAGAAAAAAAAGGATGCGGTTTCGGAATCAGAAAATGATTTTGAGGCATTATTTAATGGCCAGGATTTTTCGGGATGGGAAACATGGATCGGTGTCCCACACATGAGTGTTGAGGTTGAAGGATCCACAAAAGATTCAGAAGGTAATTATACAGAAGCTTTGGGCCTCAATAATGACCCTTTGCAAGTTTTTTCAATTACAGAAGTTGATGGAGCCCCGGCACTTCATGTTTCAGGTCAGATTTATGGCTCATTTGCTACAAAAGAAGCTTATGAAAACTACCACTATAGAATGGAGGTAAAATGGGGCGATAAAAAATGGGCACCTCGTGAAGATTTACCAAAAAACGCTGGTCTACTATATCATGGTACAGGGGAATTTGGTGCAGGTCTAGGCGTGTGGAAAAACTCTCACGAATGCCAAATAATGGAAGGCATGTTTGGCGACTCGTATCGTATGGGCGATACATGGTGTGAAATAAAAGCTACACGTCCTGATCCAGAAACCCGATATAGTTTTGATCCTAAAGGTGATTTGATTGCTTTTGGCTCTGATGAATCAGCAGGTAAAATCTGCTCAAAAAATCCAGAAAATGAAAAACCACATGGCGAATGGAATACTGTGGAAATCATTTGTGTAGGCGACACCAGTATTCATATTATCAACGGACAAGTGAATATGGTAAACTACAACTCGAAGTTGGTAAAATCAGATGGTACTAAATCCAGCTTAACTAAGGGTGTAATTCAATTACAATCAGAAGGTGCGGAAGTATTTTACAGAAATATGGAAATCCGTAAAATTTCTGAAGTGCCCGAAGAATACAAAAGCTATCTATAGTTGTTGGGCATAAATTCGCGAGGTTTTTTACTTAAATCCGCAGAAGGAAAGGAAAAAAAGCCGAAAAAGCGTCCAAATTAAATG
>DAIQNU010000149.1:0-8458 GCA_036788235.1 Cyclobacteriaceae bacterium | reverse complement strand
AACACCGCCCAAAATACCCCTGAATGCTGCCAGTTGAGGTGAATGGCCAAATAAAATGAAAGGGGAAACGGAATAAACCAGAAAAACACAAAATTGATTTTCGTGGGTGTTCGGGTATCACCGGCTCCATTAAATGCTTGGGTGGACACCATCCACCAGCCATAGATAAAGTAGGAATATGACAGTATGCGTATCCATTCTGCGCCAATTTCTATTACATTTATATCGCTGGTAAAAAATCCCATGAGCGTGCGGCTAAAGAAAAAGTAAATCAGGGAAACTGCCACCATGAAAATCATATTGTAAAAACCGGTTTTCCAAACGGCCGATTCTGCCCGGTCTGGACTGCCAGAGCCAAGGTTTTGCCCCACCAAGGTTGCGGCTGCATTTGACAATCCCCAGGCCGGCATAAGTGTGAAAAGCATAATACGCAAGGCAATTGTAGCACCTGCCACAGCCTCGCTACCCACATTGGCCAATATGCGCATTATAAAAATCCATGCCGTCATAGCTACAATCATTTGGCCAATGCCGCCCAGTGAAGTTTTCAGAATTGTTAGTATGGTTTTGCCTTCCCATTTTAGTTCGTTGAATTTCGCCTGTATGTGTTTGCCTCCTTTGAAAAGAATCCAGAGTTGAGTCAGTACACCCACACCTCTACCAATATTGGTGGCGATGGCGGCACCTTCAATTCCCATGGCTGGTATAAAACCCCAACCAAAAATCAGAAGGGGATCTAAAAGAATATTTATTCCATTCGAAATCCACAATATGCGCATGGCAATGGCAGCATCACCTGCGCCACGAAATATGGCATTTATTACAAACAACATCATAATTACAACATTGCCTCCCAACATCCACTGAGTATAACGGTAGCCATGCTCAATAGCCCAAGCATCTGCACCCATCAGAGCCAAAAGTTGTTTAGAAAAAAAGATACCCGCAATAGCAAAAGGCAATGAAGCTAATAATGCCAAAAAGATAGATTGAATGGCTGCAGTTCCGGCATCTTCTTTGTTTTTTTCACCTATTCTTCGCGCAATGATGGCCGTAACTGCCGTTGCCAAGCCCATGGCAATTGAATAAAGTAAAAATAGATAGGTCTCCGTAAGGCCTACCGTTGCAACGGCAGAAGCACCCAGTTTGCCTACAAAATATATATCGACCACAGCAAAGGTCGACTCCATGACCAACTCCAAGATCATAGGAACTGCCAATAAAAAAATGGCTTTTTTGATACTGATTTGTGTATAATCGGCTTCTGTACCCCGTATTGCATTTTTTAACTCCTTCCAGATAGATGCATTAGGTACGGGTAAAGTAGAAACAGGTGCAGGGTTTTGGTCGATATTTTCCATGTTGGGTTAGAGCCAGTTCTTTTCTGTCAGAATAGACAGGTTTTGGGAGGCAAAATTACTACACCTTCTGCATTTTTTCACTATGAGAAAACGACAAAATAAAGGGCTTTTTGCGTCAATCTATGGTGAATATCAGTAGTATATTCAGGTACATTGGTAAAAACCAGAATGGAAAAATCGGGCTTACTTAGTGAAAAAATGGTTAAGAGTTATAGATTTACTAAAGATTATCTTCCAATGTGAGGTTGGCTCGCATGAGATAGGCATCGCGCATTACACTAATCTTGATCTTTCGGCCAGGGCGGCTGTGCAGTATTTCGATAATATTGCTCAATTCAAAATGAGACACGCTATTACCATTTATACTAATAATCTGATCACCTTCTACTATTCCTGCCTCATAGGCTGGAGAACCTTGACGAACTCTTGCCACTTTGTACAATGGCAGACCAGGAATAGGGTTGGTGATTTCAAGCCCACTCATATTATATATAAATTTCTTCTTATAGCCTCTGTTGGGTCTAAGAATCATCTCACGATTTTTATAATCAAATACCACATTGAAGCGCTTCAAAATATCAGCACCAATGCTGCCATGCCTGTTTTCTGTTTTAAGGGCAAATTGAATAGCCGAAGAATCGGGATAACTGGCAACCAGATTCTCAAAACCAAAATCGCCAATCTCAAGAGAAGGGAGCCGGCTTAATTCACCGTGAATTTCGCCACCTAGTCCCAAACCTAGAAAAGAACGAATGGATTTACCTCTAACCGCCAAACGGTCATCAGTTGAAGAAAATAAAGATAAAGCATGACTTGCGCCAGAGTCAACCAAAAGATTTATTTGAAAAGGTTCGTTATTTTCATCTTTTATATAAACTTGAACATAGGGTTTGCGCGATATTAATTCTATCGGTACTACATCACCCCTGCGCAGCCTTCTCTTCCTGATTTTTCGATCATAATGGTGTCTTTCATATAAAATAAGGCGTTTCTGACTATAGCGAATCTCAACCACAAAGCTATTGAAAATATCATATCCTATAATTCCATTAATTTGTCTACCAAGACTTTGAGATAAATTGAAAAGATCGAATTCAGGAATGATAATGTCATGGTTAGATGCATGAATACCTGGGATTCGCATATAATTTCCATAAGAATGTATAGCGTTCAGTACTTCTCCTTCACCTAATCCTGTCAAACTTATTTTACGGGTGGCTTTGAGTCGAAGCGAATCGGAATCTTCTACACTTGTCAGTAAATTAGATGTGACACCGGTATCCAAAATAAAATATAAGGTGTCTGATTCGTTTATAAATCCTGGGATAATGATGAGATTATGCACCATTTCGAACGGTATCACTACACGTCTTTGGTTTTTGCCTTCCAAATAAAATTTCCTGAGATCATACTGGCCATAAGAAAGCAAGGGACATAATGATAACATCGTCAGTATCAGTATGAACAAAAACCTTGATCTTGGATTATGATTGGAAAGCCTTACCATTATTTCCCTGATTAAATCGCAGTGCATGGCTGAATCCCTTCTTACAGCGCACTTATAGTATACCAACGAAAAAAACAGATGTCAGTATGTAATAATACAATTTTACTGAAAAAACAAGCGTCATAAATTTTGTTTTCGCAAAAATAAATGCTCAGAATTAAAATTATTTTAGAATTAACCTCTATTCATGTCGGAGCAATTATATTTCTAAGTATTACAAGAACTATTGAGATGAAATGAAAGTTTTCGATCATTATCGAAATTTTGGATTTGCTTTTAATCAATCTTGATTTTGAGAATTTTGCATATAATCCATTTTTTTAAGGATTACCACAAAATCTTTCCAACAAAGGCATACCCAAATCATGTGAGGTAAATGTATATGTCTAAAATATAAAACCTGCACAGTAAGCAATTGACCGGACATACTGCTTATTTTTTGCTTTTTTGCTGATGCAGAAAATTAAACCAAGCCTTCATTGATGGCTTTGGACACAGCCTCGGTTTGGGAGTGTACATGTAGTTTCTCGTAGATTTTTTTGATATGTGTTCGTACTGTATCAATGCTGATGTTGAAATGAGCAGCGATCATTTTGTAGCTATTACCATGACTCAGACTCTTCAGGATTTCCTGTTCCCTTTGGGTGAGTTTATACAAATTTACTTCAAGGTTTTTTTGCATGGATTGAACTACCAATCGGGCAATTGTAGGTGACATAGGTGCACCTCCGTCAAACACTTCATCAATAGCCTCGAAAAGTTTTGATGAAATATGCTTTTTTAATAAATAGCCTGAAGCTCCGGCTTTTATGGCATTGAGTACATTTTCTGAATCTTCAAATACCGTAAGAATAATAATGGATGAATCTGGCAGCGCATTTCTTATGATCTGAGTAGCTTCTATACCTGTGCGTCCGGGCATGTCTATGTCCATTAATACCAGATCGGGTAGGTACTCTTTAATATTAATTTCAACCTCGTTGGCATGGGCAAAGGCACTAAGCAATTCCATATCAGGATTAAGCATAACCATACCAGCCAGGCTTTCGCGCAATAGGTCGTTGTCTTCAAAAATAAGGGTGCGTATGGCCATCTTGATATAGGATAATTAAATTCTGACAGTCTAATTCATTAAGTAAGGCACAAAGTTAGTCCAATGAATGATACAAGCATATCCCGCAATTATGTGATAGGAATACGCATAAAAACCTCGGTGCCTTGCCCTGCAATGCTCGAAACCGAAAGTCCATCTCCAGCGTTTTTCGCCCTTTCTTCCATATTTCGAAGACCATTTCCCATTTTTACACTGGCTTCGTCAAAACCTGCACCATGGTCTTTAATTCTTAACTCTAAGTGGCCATTCACAGTATGCAATGAAATATCAATCTGACTGGTGCCACTATATTTTGCTGCATTATTTATTGATTCTTTGAAAACCAGAAAAATAGCTTTTCGCTTTTCAATTCCAGGTTTCAGTTTATAGACTGCTTCATCTACATCAAATTGCCAACTTATTCCCTGAGGTTCAAGTATTTCAGATGCAAATTCCTTCATTTTGGCAAGTAACTCATCAAAGCATTCTTTATCTGCATGGATAGACCATACAATGTCGCTGAGTTTATCCATCATAATCGAACTGTGGGCTATCACTTTTTCCAAACCAGATTTCACCTCTGAACTATCTTTGAGCAAGGCCATTTTGCTTATAATGTTAATACTAGAAAGGGTTGACCCAAGGTCGTCGTGCAAATCACGCGCAATACTATTTCGCAGTTTTTCTACTTCAAGCTCCCTGCGAGCTATATTAAGCGCTCTATACCGGTTCACTAGGACTATCGAAAAAATAACAACAACTAACAAGGTAAAGAGAATACCATATTGAGTATTTTTCTGTCGCAAAATATTAGAGGCCAATAGTTGTTGCTCAAGGCGCAAAACCTCTATTTCACTTTGTTTTACACGATTTTGATACTTTGCTTCCAATTCATCTGCCATAGCACGCTGACTAACTAAATCTATGCTGTCTCTTTGAGCAATATATAAACCTATATATTTTGCATATCCCTCGATATTCCCTTTGAATTTTTCGATTTCTGAATGAAGTCCATAGCCATCGAGGATCAGGTAAGGGTCTTGAATCTGTTGAGCCAACATAATACTTGAATCAACATAAGCTTGCGCTAAAGGCATTTGTCTTAATTCCATCAGTACAAAACCTTTTGAATGCATGGCATGTGCCAGGTTTCCATTTTCTCCGGATTTTCTTCCGTAAAGCAATGCACTGTCAGCATACAAATTGGCCTGCTTAAAATCTGTTTTGTCATAGAATATATTTGCCAGACTTACGTGAGTTTCAGAAAGATTGCCCCATTCTTGTAAGGCATAATAATATGGTAGGGTTTGTTTAATTTCTTGAATAGCCTCATCATATCGCGCCAGACGTCGATAGATTCTGCCTATAAGTCTTTGTGTAAATACCTTGACTATTTCATCATCACCATATTCTTCGAAATTATCCATAACCTTTTGGGCATATTCCAGAGCAAGTTCCGGATTTCCCATGGAGTTTTCTACCACGGCAATATTGATCAGTGGTCTATTCACCATAGTACGATCATCCGTTTTTTGATCATATATTTCAGCAGATTTGATAAAATATTCAATAGCTACAGGATAATTTCTCGTTTTGAGATATAGATTCCCTAATGTGTTATAGATGCCTGCCTCTTTTACAAAGTCACTTTCCTCAGCATACAATTCAGCAGCAAGCAAGTAAAAAAACTCAGCTGAGTCTGTATCATTAAGTGATGCTTTCTCTGCGGCTATTTCATTGAGTTTGTCAGGATTTTTATCATTTGGTTGCTGTGCTCGCAAACCACTGCACATAAGGAACATAATGGTAATTACTGGCCAGGTTATAGGAATGATTGCTTTTACCATGCTAAAAAAATTTGTCGGGAGAATATCCACATGGGTAGACATAGTTCCTCTATTAATTCACTGGATTTACAATAATTATCAAGTATTTGGCGAAATTCAAGATTATTAAATTAACGATCTAATTCACGTATTGTCAAGGACTTAAAGATAGAAAAAATTTTAATAAATCATTTTACGGGTAATGCCGCCATCTATTACAAAGTTTTGGCCGGTTATGAAGTTGTTGGCACTATTACTTAAGAAAATCACCATATTGGCTATGTCTTCTGCCTTACCCACCCTACCTGCCGGATGATGCTGATGATCGGCTTCAGAAAGTTGAATTTCATGCCTTTTGGATGGATGATGCAAATGCCCCACCTCGATCCAGCCAGGACTAATGCAATTAACGCGCACGTCTGGCCCCAGACTTATGGCCAGAGCATGTGTAATGGAAAACACGCCTCCTTTTGAGGCCGAATAAGCCTCGGTATTAGGTTCTGACATAAATGCCCGTGTGGAGCAAAGATTTATTATTGAACCTTTAGATTCGCGCAAATGCTTTGCAGCGTACTTTACGCAATAAAAAATGCCATTTAAATTTACGTCGATTACTTTTTGCCATTCGGCAATTTCCAGTTCTTCGATGGGTTTGTTGGCCGAGATGGCCGCATTGTTGATCAACAAGTCTATGGACGCGCCCCATTGAATGGTTTCATTTACAGCTTCTTTAACCATTTCTGGTTTAGAAACATCCATCACAATGCACAAAATTTTACCTTGGAAGTCCTTTAGCTCTTTTTTAGCAAATTCAATAGCGAGCTGATCAACCTCCCAAATGGCCACTTGAAAGTCATGTTTGAGCAATGCTTTACTGAGGGTTAGACCAATGCCCTGAGCGCCTCCGGTCACTATGGCAGTTTTTCTTTTTAGCTTTCCGTCATTCATAGGTTAATAATAAAAAAAACCGGCAACAATTGATTGAAACCGGTTTTTTTGAACACATATTTTACAACTTTTAAGCAGTTAATTCTTCAGCCTTTGCTACCTGATGCCGGTCTGCCAGGCTCAATCTGTTGACCGCCGCTTTGAGTATATCCCCAATCATGTTGGCATAATCAATTCCATCGAGCTTGGCCATTTTTGCCAAGTGGCCATCCCAGCACCAACCAGGATTAGGGTTAACTTCCAGGAGTCGTGGGGTTCCATTGTCATCCAGTCGCCAGTCAAATCGGGCATAGTCGCGGCATTCAAGTCTTTCGAAAAGCTTAACACAAGAGGCTACCAGATATCGCTCCGTTTCTTCAGGAAGCTCAGCTGGTACCGATTTTATTTTCCAATAGGGCGAATCGGGCAACCATTTAGCTTCGTAGCCACAAACTCTGGGCAAATCTTCCGGCAATGCACTGTAATCTTCCCTGATAATTGGTAGTACCGAATATGATTCTGGCGGATTACCAATAATGCCTACACTGATATCTTTTCCTTCGAGAAACTCTTCCACCAAAATGGGTTTGGCATAGCCAACTTTTTCGCGCACATACATAATTGCACTTTCCAGACTATTTACATCGTAACACACACTATTCTGTGTAATGCCAATGCTGGAATCGCCCATGTTGGGCTTTACAATCACCGGAAAGGTCAGGGTAAAATCAATAAATGTGGTGTCTTCAGGTTTTACAATAAAGCCCCGAGGCACAGGAATGTCCATTTCAGAGGCTATGCCCCTTACCAATGATTTGTCGTAGCAAAAGGCGAGACATTGTGGATTGCCACCTGTATAGGGAATGCCTAAAATTTCGAGCAGGGCTGGTACGTGAAGCTCTTTTCTTGCTTCGTTGTAATATCCTTCATCAAGCAGATTGAACACAAAGTCGATTTTACCTTTGTTTTTTACCAGATCATTGATCAGCGTATTGTGGTTGTTGAAGTAGGTGAATTTATAGTCTTTGAGGGAGTTTAGGGCTTTTTTCAATTCATTGATGGTGTGGAAATCATCTTCATCAAAAGTTTCGTTAGGCTTGACAGTATCCAGAATTTCAGGATCGCCCATAAGCACTGCAATATGATATAAGCCTTGTTTTGCTTTCTTTTTGCTCCACTCTTTTACCGGATGGCCACTTACCAATATGCGCTTGGCCATCATGCCCAGATCCTGATTGCGCAGTGAGTCAGTTACCAGCTCATTGTTCAGGGTGATGGAATCAAATCCGGCTTCCTTCAGAAGTTTCTCTATAGATTCAGCAGTGTACAATCTTTCAGCATAAAACTGGTCTGCGATTACACCTTTCTTGACATGCGAAATCACTTCTCTTGATATCAAGCGCTGGTTGTCGCCACTGAGTGATCTTTCGCGACAAACAAAATAATTGCTATCTATCCATTCCCAACTTCTGGCCTGGTAATTTTCTCGCATATAATCACCATCTGTGATGTCAATGAGTATTCTGCCGGTAGGTTTGAGTATTCGTTTTACTTCAGTCAAAACTTTGAGGTCGTCATTGAGCGATTCGAAGTAGCCAAAGCTGTTACCTGGAATAATCACAAAATCAAATTCATCGCTTGGGAAAGGGAGTTTTCTTGCATCGCCCTCTTTAAAAACTACATTGAGTCTGAGTTTCTGGTTGATATTTCTTGCGCGGGTAACCAGGTAATGCGAGCGATCAAG
>DAIQNU010000148.1:0-8488 GCA_036788235.1 Cyclobacteriaceae bacterium | reverse complement strand
CGTTTGCGTTCAAAGGAAACTCACTCACAAAGAGCACTTTTCTGGGTATCATATATTCTGGCAATACCGTAGTTAAATGTTGCAAAATCTCTTTCTCAGTTTTACTACATTGATCATCTACAAAAGTGTATAAACTATCCGACACTCCATCTTGAACTGGGTACGGAAGTGTATAAACAAGGTTGGCTTTAGCAAAAGACGTGATTGATACATTAATTTCATCCAATTCGATTCGATAGCCTCTTACTTTCACCTGAAAATCTTTCCTCGATAAGTAGAAAATATTTTCTTCTTTTACTTCTACGAGGTCTCAAGTTTTATACCATAATTCGTTTGAATCAGCAAAGGTAAAATATTGCTCCTTTGTTTTTTCTATATTGTTCCAATAACCAGTAGTGACTTGTGATCCAGCTAAACAAAGTTCTCCTTCTGACTCAGTCCTTTCTCCATAATGATTGATTAAACAAAATTTTTGATCTTTGAAAATGGTGCCAATAGTTACAACGCCATTCTTTTCTAAAATTTTTGTTTCCTCAAAAGGCAAACGGTAATGTGTAATTCCTATTGTTGCTTCCGTTGGGCCATAGATATTTTCCAAAATGGAATTTGGAGCTGCCTTTTGCCAAGTTGATGCAATAGTCTTAGGTAAAGGCTCTCCGCAAAATAGACTCAAGCGTAATGTGGGAAATGAATTTGCCTTGAGCATTCTAAATTTGGCTAAAAATTGAGCCAATGAAGGTACTGAAAACCACATTGTCAGCTCATTTTCTTTAATGAATTTAGCCGGAGCCATTAGGACTTTTTCAGGTAAACAATAAAGAGCAGCGGCACCATTCCAACTCAAAAACATGTCGTGAACACTAAGGTCAAAAGTAATATCGAAGGTTTGAGAAAAACGATCTTCTGGCTTTACATTATATCTTTGTTGTAAATATGAAACATATGCTGTTACATTTCCATGGCTTACCGGTACACCTTTAGGAATTCCAGTACTTCCCGATGTGAACATAATATAGGCTATTTGATCTTTGTCAACTTCCTGTATCCCCTTTTTTAATTCAAGCAGTGTATCTTTAGTATAAATCTTATAATTTCTAGATAACGAAGCTGGGATATTATCTATTAAGGTTTCTGGAAAAATTAAAATAAGATCTTGAGATGTGAGGTCATTAAGAAAATCAAGTTTATCTAAATAATTGTTGTCAATTATCAGAATCTTAGAGCCTGACAATTCAATTATTGCTTTATTTCGAGCTTTGGGAAATTTGGGATTTAATGGAACATAGGTGTTACCTGCTTGTAATGTGGCCAATATGCCTGTGAATGCTGATAAAGACCTATAAGCGAAAATTCCAATTTTGCTGTGTTTGAATTGATCAAGACAAAAAGCAATTTTCCCAGCTTCATCAGAGATTTCTTGATAGGTAAAATGTTTACCATCAATCACCAACGAGGTATTATTCGGATATTTGGTTGTAGAATGTTGAAAAAATTTAAATATGTTCATTAGTAACTGTCACTAAAATTCAAATATAAGTATTTTACCAATATCTACTGGAAAGTAGCTCTTTATGCATGTATTTCCCTCTGTGCTTTCTGGGGTTAAATTTTGTGGAGAGTTGATCAAATGGTATACTCTTCTGGGTGGTAAAGGTAGAACTCCAAAGTTTAAACTTTATATTCATTTCAACCACAAAAGTCGCTGAGATCACGCCAAGGTCACTGAGAAAATCTGCGTACTCAGCGCATCCTCTGTGCTCTCTGCGGTTATGTCTTTTTTTATTGGAGAGATTGTACCATCATGGAACTTTGCTTAAGCCCGTCTCTGTGAATCATTTGTAGACAAAAACCGCCTAGTCCCTGAAAGGATGGAATATCCTAACGAGGTGGTAAAGCCCCTCGTTCTCAGGCTTTAGACCCTAGTTTATCAACATGCTAGCCCTCGCAGCTCTTACTACGGCAGGTCAGACTGCTACAAGTAGGCTCTATCCACTTCCCCCATCATCCTACAAAAAATAAAAAAGGCACGAGCTAAAAGCATCGCGCCAGTTTTTTATTTTTTAACTTTCAAAGTACCTAAACAGGACTTATGTAGGATGCAAACATACTTTGATCTACATTCATCTCCCTTTTGAGCCCAACTCTATGCAGCACGAGCGGACGCTCGCGCTAGGGCAGCTAGTTTATCTCTACGCTCTCTACGGTTAGATTTTGTTTTTACCAGAAAGTTACAACAACATAGCAAACCGAGCTCTGAGCTACGAACTCTGAGCCTAAATTCATCTCGTATACACTTCTATCTTGCTTATCCCCCCACTGGGAGTACTTTTATAGCATGTCTAAGTCGCTTTATTACTTCTTCTTTTCCCACAACTTCCATTATTCCAAAAAGGTCGGGACCAGATCCAGAACCAGTAAGCGCAAGTCTTAAGGCTTGCATAATTTTCCCCATTCCTTTTCCATGACTTTCCAATACTTCATTGAGCACTTGATGGGCCGACTCGGCAGAAAAATCGCTAATATTTTGAAGCGCTGAAGCAAATGCCTCCAACAATGCCACCGCTTCAGCATTCCACTTTTTGGTACTTACTTTTTCATCATAGCTATCGGGCATTGCAAAAAAATACTTTCCTTTGCTAAAAAACTCCGATGGAAAAGTTACCCGCTCTTTGAGCAAAGCACAAATGGCTTCGGCCTTTTCATCATCACAATCATAGCCATTGGCACTGGCGTCTGCACAAAGAATTTTGCTAAGTTCCGAATCAGGTTTACTCTTGATATAATGTTGATTGAACCATTTGGCTTTTTCGATATCGAATTTAGATCCTGATTTACCTATACGCTCAATCGTAAAGGCTTCTATCAGCTCATTCAGACTAAAAAGCTCTTGTTCAGTACCTGGATTCCAACCCAATAGTGCCAGAAAATTCACAAGCGCATCTGGTAAATAACCTGCTTCTCTAAAACCTTCTATTTTTTCTCCCGTTTGCGGATCTGCCCAGGTCAATGGGTAAATTGGAAATCCATGTTCCAGTGCGTCTCTTTTGCTCAATTTGCCATTTCCTGTCGGTTTTAAGAGCAAAGGCAGGTGCGCAAATGCTGGCATGGTGGCCTCCCAACCTAGAAATTGATACAGCAATACATGCAATGGCGCAGAGGGCAACCATTCTTCTCCGCGGATTACATGGGTAATGCCCATAAGATGATCATCGACAACATTGGCTAGATGATAAGTAGGCATACCATCAGATTTAATCAGGATTTTATCATCGATATTGGCAGTATTCACTACTACCCAGTCGCGTATCAAATCCTTTAGCCTGACATCCTCCTTTTTAGGCACTTTCAAACGAATCACCCATGAGTCACCATTGTCCAATCGTTCCTGAACTTCAGCTTCACTCATTGTCAAAGAGTTTTTCATCGACATCCTGGTGAGATTGTCATACACAGGATTGGCCACCTTTGCTGCTTTCAGTCGCTCACGCATTTCTTCCAGCTCAGCAGGTGTATCAAAAGCGTAGTAGGCCTTCCCTTCTTCTACCAATCTAAGGGCATGAGCAAAGTATATTTCTTTACGTTCTGATTGTCGATAAGGCGCGAAATCACCACCCTGAGCTATTCCTTCATCTGGTTGTAGCCCTAACCAATTCAAAGCTTCTAAAATATAATTTTCGGCACCTGGTACAAATCTCGATTGGTCAGTATCTTCTATTCTCAAAATAAAAGTACCACCATTTTTCTTGGCAAAGAGATAGTTATATAGTGCTGTACGTACACCACCGATGTGAAGTGCTCCAGTAGGACTAGGGGCAAAGCGGACTCTGACTTTCTGATTCATTTACAATAGGTCAAATTTACTGCACCTTCTGGTGCTAATTGAGCTGCAAATCTAATCAGCTATCCGTTGCTTTAAAAGTATTTTATGTGAAGGCGACTTTATAAAGCCATTTTATCACTTGTAAAGGCCTGAATGAAATATATTTTTAAAATACATTCTACAATACCCAAGTTCAGGTATCGATATTTTTTTGTACGTAAAGCTTCCAATGGCCTAGCTCCAGCGCGACAAGATCGCCCATGCCTTTGTGAGGGTAGGGACAACCAGCATCAAGACAATATGCTGGCAATCCTTTTTGGGCAATATCCTTTTCAATCTCTGCCAATTTCCGTGGTACATGGCCATGAATGATGGTTCGCTTGCCTATTTTTTCAGGCTTTGGGCTCATACTTCTCAGGTAAAGCATAGCGTCAGTATCTTCCAGAGGATTGTCTAAATCAAAATTTAAACCTGCATGAACAAACATAAATTGCTCTGTTTGAAAGTAAAATATACTCCTACGCAAAAAATCAAGGTATAAAGTAGGTATATCTGCAGCCTGGTCAACACCAAAACTTTTTAACGTTGAAGCCAATGATTGCTCAAAATACTCTGGCCCCACAAAACCAGGCGAAATACTTTCTAATAATAACTGATCGTGATTGCCACGTAAAAAAATCGTTTCCCAATCCCCTTTTTCGAATTCTATCAATTGATCCAATACAGCTTTCGAATCCGGGCCTTTGTTGACATAATCTCCCAAAAAAATAAGTGTGTCATTTGGTAAGGGGCACAATTTCTCATTAATAAGCGCGCTTAATGTCTTACTACATCCATGGATGTCTGTTATGGCAAAATATCTATTCAAATTTTTCGGTAAGAAGTTAAAATTCCTTTAATCAATGAAGAACTAAAACCCCTATGCTCCATTTCGTTGAGACCGGCAATGGTACATCCCTTAGGAGTAGTTACTTTATCTATCTCGCGTTCAGGATGTTGTCCATTCTTTATAAGCAATCCCGCCGCACCTCTAACGGTTTGGGAAGCAATAATTTGTGCTGTTTGCGCATCAAAGCCAATTTCAATACCTCCCTGCGATGCCGCGCGAATAAATCGCAAGGCATAGGCGATACCACAAGCTGCCAAAACCGTGGCAGCATCCATTAGCTCTTCATTGATTTTAATGGTTCGCCCCAGATGATCAAACAATTCCATTACTTCATTGGCATGTTCCTCACTTCCATTTTTAGTGGCTATGCAAGTCATAGATTCTTGTATGGCAATGGCAGTATTCGGCATAGCCCTAAATAGAGTAACAGGTTGCTGAATGATGGCCTCCATTTCGTTGATGGCAACGCCACTCACCACAGATATTAATATGTGTTTGGCGGTAAGACTACTGGATATCTCCATCAATATACTTTCGACATTATAGGGTTTAATAGCTATAATGACTATTTCAGCTTCTTTTACAGCACGAACATTGTCACTATGTACCACCACGCCTTTTTCAACAAGCGGAGCCAAAAGTTCGGTGCGTCTTCTTGTTACGGTGATTTCACCAGCCTTGTATTTCTCGGTATTCAACAGACCTTCTGCTATTGAGGCTCCCAGATTCCCCCCGCCAATTATTGCTATTTTTTTCATTTCAGTCGAAATATCTTATGTTCATTTTAGCTAAAGCCAAAAATACTATATACATAATGAGGGTATAAGCATCAAAGTAAATATTTTTGACAATTATTGAATATTTTTCCGAAATGAAGGGATATTTGACCTTAATCAAAAAATTTTGAAAAAAACCTGGTATTTCTTTTTAGCCTCCTTTACAATTTTGGCCTACGTAAGTGTCATGGTATCACCGACCATTTTCTGGTTTGCGGGTTTTTTAGGCTTTTTTATTCCCTTTCTTATTATTATTCATGTTGCTTTTTTTCTTCGGGCATGTGTTCGCTTGAAGCGATCTGCTTTTTTTTATTTGATCATGCTCGCAGCAGGCTTTGTATTTCTCCGGGCTACGTTTTCGGTTAATGGCATTATGAAGGACAAATCTGAGCCTGGACTGAACGTTCTAAGTTTTAACGTTCGGGTGTTTAACACCTACCAACACCTAAGAAATGATGATTTGATCAGTTCAAAGCAAATGATCAAATGGACGATTGACCATCCGGCTGAGATTAAATGCTTGCAAGAATATTTTAATAAAGAAGGGTCAGAGGTATTTAATACCCGAGCGCAACTTTCCGATGCAGGTTGGACGTACATTCATGAAAAAATCGTTTTCACCGATCGTACAGACGGCAAGTTTGGATTGGCGATTTTCAGTAAGCATCCCATGGTTTTCAAAGGTGAAATCCGATCACCAAGCGATGACTTTCAAAATACAATCTATTGCGATATAAAAAACGGTGATGATACCGTGAGAATTTACAATCTTCATTTAGAATCTATGAGCATAGATGAAGAGAATATTTTCAATACTGATCGACTGAAAAAAAGTTATAAAGACACTGGAAACCGGCTAAAAAAAGGTTTTATTACACGTGGTATTCAAGTTGATTATTTAGTTAAACATATTGAAAAATGTCCTTATCCGGTAGTTATTTGCGGCGATTTCAACGAACTGCCCTATAGCTATGTTTACCACAGGCTACGGCAAAACCTTAACAATGCCTTTGAATCTGCGGGATTTGGTTTTGGTTTTACCTACAATGGCAGGCTGCCTTTTTTACGTATTGACAACCAATTCGCCAGCGAGGATATGGAAATTTTAAAATACACCACATCCAGAGAAATGACCCATTCCGATCATTTTCCAATTACAGTTTCTTATCGTTTAGAAAAATAGCTTTTTCATCCCTAATAACCACACTTCCATTGTTCGCAATTTGCAATGACGGTAAGGAAGGTTGAAGCTCAAAGGTCAATGAAGGTGAAAGGTGAAAGGTGAAAGGCATTGACACAGCATCAATTCATCACTTATAATTCATCACTAATCACAGATCACGCATTACGCATCACGGTTTACGCATTACGGATCACTGATCACTAGATCACCCATCATTTATCATTCATCACTCTGCCTGCCTGCCTACAGGTTGGTGAAAAAGCTCGTAGTTCGTAGCTCAGAGTCTGCCTTTGCCGACCAGGCAGGATGCTGAAAGGTCAATGAAGCTCAAAGCTTGCCTGCTGCAAGCAGGGTGAAAGGTGAAAGGTGACAAAAATTCATTTATCATTCAGGCAGCATCAATTCATCATTTATAATTCATCACTCATCACTCGATTACGCATCACGGTTTACGCATTACGGATCACTAGATCACCGATCACTAGATCTTGTCATTTATAATTCATCATTCTCATTAATAATTTCGTTTGCCCTACATTTTGCTTATAGCTATGTTTATCTTTGCACAATGGATCCAATAAATAGTGCCAAGAAAGATATTCGTTTGCTTTCGGTAGAAGACCTAAAAACATTCTTTGAGCAACAAGGAGACAAAGCCTTCAGAGCCAAACAGGTTATGGAATGGCTATGGCAAAAATCAGCCACAAGCTTTGAAGAAATGACCAATTTGTCAGTAAAAACCCGTACCCTGCTCAGCACACATTTTGATATAAAAAGCATTCAAACGGATCAAAGTCAGGTAAGCAACGATGGTACCATTAAATCAACTTTCAAATTGCATGATGGACATTTGATTGAAGGCGTATTGATACCAGCTGACAGCCGTATGACAGCTTGCATTTCTTCACAGGTAGGATGCTCGCTTTCTTGTAAGTTTTGTGCAACTGGCTATATGGGAAGAAAAAGAAACCTTGATGCCCCTGAGATTTACGATCAGGTGGTATTAATTAGCCGCATGGCTGAGGCACATTACAATAAACCACTCACCAACATCGTGTTCATGGGTATGGGCGAACCATTGCTCAATTACAGCAATGCATTGGCCGCTATTGAAAAAATCACGAGCCCTGATGGTTTGGGCATGTCCCCTAAACGAATAACTTTATCGACTGCTGGCATTTCAAAAATGATACGAAAACTAGCCGACGATGGCGTTAAATTTAATCTTGCCTTATCGCTTCATGCAGCTAACGACCTGAAAAGAAACGAAATAATGGCTATAAATGAGACCAATAACCTGAAGGTTTTGAGTGAGTCATTAAAATATTTCTATGATGTCACGAAAAATAAAATCACATTTGAATATATAGTATTTGATGGCTTCAATGATAGTCTGGAAGATGCAGCAGATCTCTATAATTTTGCAAAAAAGGTGCCTTCAAAAATTAACATTATTGAGTATAATCCCATTTCTGAAGCGTCATTTGTGAATACTACAGAAGATAAGCTTGAATTATTCAAAAATTATCTCGAAAAGAAAGGTTTGGTTGTAAATGTGCGCAGAAGCCGCGGCAAAGATATTGATGCGGCTTGCGGTCAGCTTGCTACCAAAAATGCTTAGTGTCTACGAACTTTTCCAATACCAGATGCCTCTACCACAACATCCTGTGGATTGCCATAGTAATCTACAGATCCAATACCTGTAGCATATCCTTTGAATTTTTCTGCAGCATGGACTTTCACGCTGCCAATGCCGTCGCTAACTACATAAGTATAATTGCTAATTAAATTCATTGCATCGTAGCTCCCGATACCGGAAA
>DAIQNU010000147.1:0-8527 GCA_036788235.1 Cyclobacteriaceae bacterium | reverse complement strand
AGACCCGGTAACTGGCTCGGCACACAGTGCCCTTATTCCTTACTGGCCAAAAAAACTTCCAAAAACAGAAATGTTGGCGAAACAATTGTCAGCCAGAAAAGGCACACTATATGTAAAATATGCTGGCGATAGAGTAAAAATAGGTGGTAAAGCAGCTACCTATCTCATTGGGGAGATACAATGGTAATATTTACAGTAATCGAGTATTTGATTGTAGTTCACTAAATAAAAAGGTGATTTTGGAATAGGAAAAAGGTTGTAAAATAGATTCATTTCTCTTTCGGTAGGATTAAATCCATTTGTTAAAAAAGTTTGACTGCGGATTTTAGGACTAAATTTCTATTTTTGTGAGCCCATACCAGATCTGTACGGATAGTGGGGTATTTTAAAGCAAAACATATTAAATTAAATATCAATGGCTTATAATCTTTTAAAAGGCAAAAGGGGTGTAATTTTCGGTGCACTCGACGAAAACTCAATCGCATGGAAAACCGCTCTAAAGGCCCATGAAGAAGGAGCAACATTTGTACTTACGAACGCACCAATTGCTTTGCGATTTGGTAAAATAAATGAATTGGCTCAGCAATGCAATGCAGAAATAGTACCGGCCGATGCCACTTCAATTGAAGACCTTGAAAACCTCTTCAGTAAATCCGTGGAGATTTTGGGTGGTAAAATAGATTTTGTACTGCACTCTATCGGCATGAGCCCCAATGTCCGTAAGGGAAAAGATTATGGTGATCTTAATTATGACTTGTTCTTAAAAACCCTCGATATATCTGCACTGTCGTTTCATAAAGTAATGCAGGTTGCTGAGAAGCTTGATGTGCTCAATGAATGGGGCTCTGTAATGGCTCTGTCGTATATTGCCGCACAACGTGTATTTCCGGATTATTCTGATATGGCTCAAGCGAAAGCAGTATTGGAGTCGATAGCACGCAGTTATGGCTACAGGCTGGCAAAGTCTAAAAAAGTACGGGTAAATACCATATCCCAATCTCCTACCAAAACCACTGCGGGTACAGGAATAACCGGTTTCGATGCATTTTATGAATATGCCGAAATGATGTCGCCTTTGGGCAATGCCAGCGGCGATTCATGTGCCGATTATATCATTGCAATGTTCTCTGATTTCACCCGTATGGTAACTATGCAAAACCTTATGCACGATGGTGGCTTTTCGAGCACAGGTATCAGCTATGAGTTGATGGAAAGACTTAGCAGGTAAAAGAATCCTGATTGATTTGCTGATAGAGCATGCAAATGCTACATCAGCAAATCATTATCTACTAAAATCCTTATGCTCCAATTTCCAAATGCAAAAATCAACCTTGGGCTTCGTATTTTGCGAAAGCGTATCGATGGGTATCATGACTTGGAAACCTGCTTTTATCCCATCGATTGGAAAGACATACTTGAAATAGTCCCTGCCAAAAAAATGCATTTTCATTGCACTGGTATTGAAATTCCCGGAGATCCGGCTACAAACCTGTGCCTGAAAGCTTACAAACTGCTGCAAAAAGATTTTGGCCTGCCCAATGCATCCATTCATTTACACAAAATAATACCGATGGGTGCCGGACTTGGGGGTGGATCTGCCGATGCTGCCTATGTACTCCGCCTGACAGCAGAAATTTTCAATCTAATTTTCGAACCAGAATTGCTAAAAATCTATGCCGCTCAAATTGGCAGTGATTGCTCTTTTTTTATCGACAATACCCCTTCTATCGCTACAGGTCGTGGTGAAATTCTTGAACCCGCCAACATTGATCTTTCTGAAAAACACTTTTTAGTGGTGCATCCGGGAATCCATGTGGCAACAGCCGCCGCATACGCATCGGTAACGCCTGCCATACCCACTGTTGGCATCAAAGATATCATTGAAAATCAACCTGTGGAAGCTTGGCAAGATAAGCTCATCAATGATTTTGAACTTAGTGTTTTTAACAAATATCCGGAGATCGAAAATCTAAAAAATAAAATAATGGACTTAGGTGCTGGTTATGTAGCCATGTCAGGTTCAGGATCCGCTGTTTTTGGAATTTTCAACGACGACTTGGATATAGAAGGAATTTTTCCAGAGCACTATAAAGTCTGGCAGGGTAAAGGAATTGGCTAATTCATTGCTATCTAATATTGTCAACTTTCATAGCTTTTCTTCTTTGTAGCTTGTTTATCAAAGGATAACAAAGTACAGATAGCAATATGGTAAAAGTACCAACATAAAACTCCGGCTGCATATGTTCCTTTTCACCAAAAACAATTATAGCGAGTAGTATTCCATATACTGGCTCCAGATTCACGGTAAGGTTCATGGCAAAAGCAGTGACTTTTTTCATTAGTTCGACCGATGCCGAATACGTATATACGGTGCATATAAGTGCCAAAATGAGTAAATAAAAAATATCCGTCCAGGTCGGCAGCAACTGCAATGTACCTGATTCGGCAAGATAGCCTGTGTACAATGGAAAGAACAGTATTATAATTACGCATGCTCCGGCCATTTCATAAAAAGTGATCATGTACGGATTATGCTTTTGGGTGAATTTGCCATTAAGCACCGTAAAAATAGCCGACAATATAGCTGAAACCACTGCCATAGCTAACCCCAAAGCATGATTAAATTCGAACCGGAATATGATATAAAGACCTACAATAACGACCAGCCCCAGAATCACTTCAAAGATTTTTATTTTTTGCCGGTTCATTAGTGGCTCAGCCAGGCTCGTCCAAAAAGAGCACGTGGCAATTCCAGCTAAGCAAACAGAAACATTAGAAACTCTGGCCGAACCAAAAAAGAGAATCCAATGACCAGCTATAAGAAATCCTGTAGCAAAAATCTTTATTATCTCGCCTGTACCAATCTGGAAATTTCTTTTGCGCCACCACAACAAAAAAAACAAGGCAATGCTGGCAAAAAAAGTGCGGTAAAAAACTATCTCTACAGCCGGTATGCTAATCAGCAAACCCAATACCGCTGTAAACCCCCATATAAAAACCAAAAAATGCAAATGAAGGTAATCCCTTGCCGTGGCAATCATCGGGGAACTGTTTTATACATTACAAACCCAACAATTGAAAATACAATGTTGGGAATCCAAACAGCTATGATTTGGTTCATAGAACCGGCTTCTGCAATGCGCCGGGCAAAAATGTAAAAAACTATGTAAATAAAGGCGATGAAAAAGCCCAGGGCGATTTGAAATCCTGCGCCTCCACGGGCCTTTCTGGCGGAAACTATTAGCCCGATAAAAGTTAGAATGATCACCGTGAAAGGCGACATGTACCTGATATACTTTTCGATTCTAAACATATCTATATCATCTGCAGCCCTGAGTTTTAATTCTTCTATTTTTTGATCCAGCTCGTTGAGTGTGAGTGCCTCAAAAAGCATATAATTACTTTCAAAATCTTTGGGTAGTATCAGAAGTGCTGTATCCATTTCGTCACCTGAGGAAAATCGCTCCGTAAAACCATCAAACTCATGTAGATTCCATCGTCTTAACCTCCATTTCTGTATATCTTCCTGCCATTCTATACGCTGTGCAGAAAGCTTTTGCAAAATGTCTGTATGCTCAATGGTTTCAAGTGTAAATTTAATACCAGTATTGGAGGTGTTGTTGTAATTGGCCATGTATAGGTATGAGTTTTGACCCACTTTTATATGTATATCGCTTTGCGAATAATAAAACGGATTGCGAAAATACTGTACCTCAAATGCGATCCTGTGTTTATTTGAGTTGGGAATAACCCAGCCACTTAAAGCAAAAGAGATAGCAGCAATGATGCAGCTACCAATAATGTAAGGAACCATAAGGCGTCTGAAACTCACACCGCTGCTTAGAATAGCTATAATCTCTGTATGACCAGCCAACTGAGCAGTGATAAATACTGTAGCGATAAATACCGTAATCGGTGTAATCATGTTGGCCACATAGGGCATATAGTTCAGGTAATACAAAGCTACTTCCTTGAATCCCAGGCTGTGCTCTATAAATTTTTCATTCCGCTCGGTGATATTGATCACCACAACTACCAGAACAAGAAGTAAAACCACAAAGAAAAATGCCTTGAGTAGTTTTTTCAGAATATATATATCAAGGATTTTCATAGGTATTATTTGTTTCCCCTAACCTTCAAGATTGACCTGAGCATTGCTTCAATAAATTTACTTAGCTTGATATTTCGGCTAAGTTGCACTAATTATAGTTTGCGCGAAATCTTTTCAACCATTTCTTTTTTCCAGGCAAGAAAACTACCTGCCATTATTTGCCTTCTGGATTCTTTTACAAGCCACAGGTAAAACGCCAGATTATGTACACTTGATATCTGAGCACCCAGCATTTCTTTGCTGCTGACTAAATGACGCAAATAAGCCTTGCTACAATTCTGACTTACGTGGTTGTCAAGCTTTATATCCAGAGGTGATAAATCATTTTTCCATTTTTCATTTTTGATATTTATTATACCCTCGCTGGTAAACAACATGCCGTTGCGTGCATTTCGGGTAGGCATTACACAGTCAAACATATCTACACCCAGGGCTATACACTCCAAAATATTGGCAGGTGTACCCACGCCCATCAGATATCTGGGTTTGTCCTTTGGCAGTATTTCACAAACCAAATCAGTCATTTCATACATTTCTTCGGCTGGCTCCCCTACCGATAAGCCCCCAATAGCATTGCCTACACGATTTTGGTTGGCAATTTCAGTAGCAGAAATTTTCCTTAAATCTTTATATGTGCTACCTTGAACAATTGGGAAAAGTGCCTGCTCGTACCCATAATGCCCTTCTGTGGTATCAAAACGCTGGCAACAACGCTCCAACCATCGATGTGTCATTTCCATCGATTTTTTCGCATAGTCATAGTCGCAGGGCCAAGGAGTGCATTCATCAAAAGCCATAATAATATCAGCACCGATGATTCGCTGAATATCTATGGCATACTCAGGACTAAAAAAATGGCTTGATCCATCGATGTGAGATTTGAAACGGACACCCTCTTCGGTGATTTTTCGCTTTTCAGCAAGCGAATACACCTGATATCCACCACTATCCGTGAGTATCGGCTTGTCCCAGCCATTAAATTTATGCAACCCGCCGACTGTTTTGAGTAGCTCCATACCAGGCCTTAGGTATAAGTGGTATGTATTGCCCAAAATGATTTGCGCTCCTATGTCTTGCTCCAGTTCTCTGAAGTGAACTGCCTTGACTGTACCAGCAGTACCAACCGGCATAAAAATTGGCGTTTCTATACTTCCATGAGCTGTTTGTAAGTAACCTGCTCTGGCATTACTTTCTTTATCGGTAGCTTGAAGGGTAAATTGCATATTTACTTGTAATTTAGGGGCGTAAAAATAAAAGATTATCCGTATACTTAGTTCGGATTTGCACTATTACCTAAGAATTCTAAAATCAAATGGCTGAAATTGTTTTTTTAATATTTGTAAGTATAGCAGGTTTAACTTTTCTGATCTACTTGGTTCTTAGCATTTTATTCTCAGTTTATAAGCCTCAACATATTGATGAAGGTTATTTGCCACCTGTCTCAATTGTTATTGCAGCTCGAAATGCCTGCGATAAACTCAAAATATTGATTCCAAAATTGCTAGACCAAAAGTATCCTGAACTTGAAGTTGTACTGGTCAATGATCGATCTACTGATGAAACATACGAAACATATATTGTAGAAGCCAAAGAAAATCTCAGGTTGAAGTTCATTAATATAGAAGAAACGCCTGCCCATATCAATGAAAAAAAGTTTGCTATTACATTAGGCATACGCGCTGCCAAGTCAGATATTATTCTACTTACTGATGCAGACTGTGAACCGATTCATGAAAACTGGGTTAGCCGAATGATTCAACCATTCAAAGATGAAAAGGTAATGTTCTCACTAGGCTACTCCCAATACAATGTCAAAAAAGGTTTTCTTAATGGTTTTATTCGTTTTGAAACCATGCTCACAGCTTTCACCTATTTTGGCTTGGCGCTGGTAGGGCTGCCCTATATGGGTGTAGGTAGAAATTTGGCGTACCGAAAGAGCTTTTTTCTTTCCAAAAACGGATTTGGCCGTTTTCAGTCGATTCTGGGAGGCGATGATGACCTTTTTGTAAATCAATACGCAAGTAGAAAAAATACTAAAGTTGTAATGCATTTCGAAGCTACAACCTTTTCAGAGCCTAAGACAAGTCTAGGAGATTTTATTATTCAAAAAACCAGACACTTGTCAGTAGGAAAACATTATAAAAATACTGACAAGCTAATTCTTGGATTAATATTGCTTTTAAAATATGCCTTCTTTGGTACTTTTGTAGCAGCTTTAGCGTTACAATTCAAACCAATCGAAGTAGTAATATGTTTTATAATAGCAATGCTTACATATTTGATCTCGTTGTATATTTTAAAGCAAAAAACAGGTGACCCGAGCAAACCATGGTTAATCCCGGTATTTGATGTTTTATACCTGTTTTATTACATTTTTATATTATTAAAAGTCAAGCTTACCCGTAAAGTTAAATGGAGCTAAATAAAAGTTTTTCAGATAAAGCCCTTGAAGATTTCCGACTAATCGACCTGGCCACACAAGAAGAAGATCAAATGGCATTTGCAGAGCTAATGAAGCGCTACAAAAAACCGGTATATCATATGGTGCTAAAAATGGTGCGAAATGTTGATGATGCCGAAGACCTAACCATGGAAGCCTTTGCCAAAGCCTTTAAAAACCTGGGGAGATTCAAAAAAGATTATACCTTTAGTACCTGGTTGTTTAGAATCGCCACCAACAATGCCATAGATTTTATCAGAAAAAAGCGTCTCGAAACCATGAGTCTTGATACGTCATTTAAAGATGACAGCGGAGAGTCTGTTACCATTGATGTAGAAGATAGCAACCTTAATCCTCAGGAAGAAGCTATAAAAACCCAAAAAATTGAAATCGTTCGTACTTTTGTAGATAAGCTTCCGCCCAAGTACCAGCGTTTGGTAAGGCTTCGCTATTTTGACGAATTGTCTTATGAAGAAATAGCCAAAGAGCTCGACGCTCCACTAGGAACCGTAAAAGCTCAATTACACCGTGCCAGAGAGCTTATGCACGACCAGGTTAAAGGCAAAGAGCAGCATATTTGATCGATGAAAAGTACTGGTAGTTTAGCGATTATCGAAAAATATTTTTCGTCATTAAGCCAAAATCAATTACAGCAATTTGCCCAGCTCAATGAGCTATATGCCTCATGGAATGAAAAAATCAATGTAATTTCCCGCAAAGACATCGATCATCTCTATGAGCGTCATGTGTTGCATTCGCTAGGTATTGCTAAAGTTTGCGCCTTTAAATCAGACACGCGCATTTTGGATGTAGGTACTGGTGGCGGATTCCCAGGTATTCCTTTGGCCATACTTTTTTCTGAAGCACATTTTCATTTAGTTGATTCAATAGGTAAAAAAATTCTTGTTGTGAACGAGGTAGCTAAAGCTTTGGGCTTAAAGAACCTGACAGCCAGCCACAGCCGGGCAGAAAATTTACCTGAAAAGTACGATTTTGTCGTAAGCAGAGCTGTGACCAAACTGGAGCCTTTCTGTCAATGGGTCAAAGGCAAATTCAATACCATATCAAAAAATACCATTCCTAACGGGATTTTGTATTTAAAAGGCGGGGATTTGGAACTTGAACTCAAAGAAGTTCGTCAATCGCTATTGGTATATGACTTACAAGATTATTTTGAAGAGCCCTTTTTTGAAACCAAAAAGGTAGTCTATGTACAAATGTCAGCTTAAGCGATTTTGGGTATTTAAACGGCTAATTGAGGTATTTTTTAAATATTTTGTCCATCTCATCTTTTTGAACTAAGTAGCCAGGATTTCGATAAGATTTTTTGATCACTTCCAATACGGCAGCGGGATTAAGTCCCATTTTGAGCCCTAAATCAAAGCAAAATTGAATCTCTTCATTTTTAATAATCTTGTCAATGCCCATCAAAAGAATCAACCTGTGAAACTGATCAATTACTTTGTGTTGTTGCTTTGGAAATGAAAAATCTATGGCCATAGATCCAGTTTTGATTTTTTGAACATCTTCCCGATCAAGGCCAAGTCTATCGGCTACCGAATTTATGAAGTTCATCTCCATATGCGATTCTTGTCCATCAACTCTTGACAATTTTATCAAATCATTAATATGACTGAGTTTTTCTTGATATTCAGCGTCCATATTGAAAAAGTGCAATTAAAAAGTAATTTCTGCTAAGTTCGTAATTTTTTCTTGACTTATTGAATTTAGAGTAAAAACATTTCGACGGTATTATCAAGTGATGAATTTTTCCATTTAATAATTAGAAGCAAAAAAAATCCTGTAAAAAAATACAGGATTCTAAGGTGACATTTGTTGATAAAAACTAGGTGCTGTAAACCGATCGGCTTTTTACATATTTTTTATATCCGCTATTCTTTGTTGTATATGATCAGTATCTGCGTTTATATCTGATGCCATTGCCTCTGAAATGGCCTTCACATAAAACTCCATAG
>DAIQNU010000146.1:0-8568 GCA_036788235.1 Cyclobacteriaceae bacterium | reverse complement strand
GAATTATGTGGATCTTTGTCAAGCGCTTTTTCAATGGAAGTATAAGCGTCTTCTTTCCTGCCCAATTTTACCAAGGCGGCTGATTGCACATTGAGGCAAAATATATTTTCGGCGTTAATGGCTAGTCCTTTAGCAGCATTTTCATACGCCAAGTCAAAATCTTTATTGTTAAGATTAAGCTGCGCCATTACACCAAAATAGTCAGCCTGGTAAGGGTTAAATGCTATAGCTGCCCGAATTTTCTCCATGGCCTCTTTATTTTTACCTTTGCGATAAAGCAACAATGCATATATATAAAAGGCAGGGTCATAGTCGGGTTTCGATCCAATAGCCAATTGAATTGCATCAATGGCATCGTCAGTCTTATCTAATTCTTTCAAACAAATTGCCAATAATGTGAGCAATTCGGCATTGGAAGGTTCTTGGCTTAGAATCTGTCTCAGTGCATTTTCTGCTTCACTATATCTTTTTTGCTCTATGAGTAAGTGCGCCTTTTGAATTTGCTTATCCGTCATATTATTTCTTGATATTCAGATAGGTAAGAATGTCATCGTACAAACCAGAGTCGTTGGCATACAAGGCATAATTTTTAGCCGTATTAAACCATTCGGTGGTTGTAGGTCGCTGTTTTTTCACAGCTTTTAGCAAATCATCTGTTTCTAAAGGTAAAGGCTTGCCTGTTTTAAAAGACATTTCAAGTTTATCTTCGATCGCTAAATCTACCAATGAAGTAAGATCAGCACCAGAAAACCCTTCGGTTTTTTTGGCTATGCCATCGTAATCAATTTTACCCATAGGCTTACCTTTGAGCACAAGTTTCAATATAGCTTTTCTTCCTTCCAGATCGGGTGGTGCTACAAATATTATCCTGTCGAACCTACCGGGGCGTCTGAATGCAGGGTCTAAATGCCAAGGTGCGTTGGTTGCTCCCAGTATTAACAGGCCATCGTTATTTTTTTCAACACCATCAAGCTCCGAAAGAAACTGATTGATTAGATGCCTCCCAGCTGATTGCCGCATATCTGACCGACTGGCTCCCAAGGCATCTACTTCATCAAAAAACATAACACAAGGCGTATTTTCACGGGCTACTTCAAACAATTCATGTAGATTTTTCTCAGAGTTTCCGATCCACATATCGAGCACCTCGTCTATAGTGATATTCATAAAACGTGCATCAATCTGCCCGGCAGTAGCTCTGGCAATGTGGGTTTTACCACATCCAGGAGGGCCATACAACAATATTCCGCCACCTGTTTTTTTACCATAGGCATGGTAAATATCTGCAAACTGTAGTGGTTTTATTATTTTTAGATCAATCTCCTGTTTTACATCATCAAGGCCTCCTACATCGTCAAAATTGATATCGGGCTTTTCAAAGAATTCGTCAAGATCTTCCTCATCGTCTTCGTCGTAATCGTCATCAAAATCCATGCTTCCCTGGTAAGCCGGCAAACGGAGTTTGTCATCTAGCTCTTCATCAATGGCTGAAGGATTTATGTCAAGCGCTCTTCGATAATACTCTGCGGCTTGGATTTTAGCGCCATCTTCGAGTAAAGCGCGACTGATTAGAAGTAAACAATCTACAGCTTTGGGATTCTGCTGTATCAATTCCTCCAGTATTACAATGGCTGTTGAAAGCTCTTTACGCGAATAATATACAGTTGCCAGCAATAATTTTGCTCTTCTGTTGCCCGCATCATATTTCAATGCATGTTTACATTCTTCTTCTGCCTCAGCAATATGATTGCTTCTTATTAGAATTTCTGCAAGGTGCAGCCTGAGAGGGACATTCTCAGGTGATATTTCTAAAGCTTCTCTCAGTGTATTTATAGATTCGTCACTCATTACTAATATTTGAATAATAAAATCGCTGCAAATTAACGAAAAGGTTACTTAGGTCGTGTATGGATTGAGCAAATAACTAACATCTGCTTGATTACTCCGGTATTTCAGGCCTTACCCACAAGTGACTGAACCAATACCAGCTTTTTCTGTCGATCGACGGCGCTGTAAGTGTATACAACGTTCGCCTGTTTTGTAAGGGAGTATTTGCTTTCACGGTAATTTCACTCTCTGAATCTGCTTGTTTTTCAATGGATCCGCTACCGAACTGCACAAATACCTGCATATTATCAACGTCGACCATTGAGTCGGCAATATGCAAACTCAATATTGGCGGATTGTCTTCACCAATAGCATACGTACGAGGCTTACTGTACTGTACTCTGAGAGGTTTCATTTTGGCCTTTTCTACAAATTGTTCAAGTTTTGCATATTGCGAGGCCATCGGAAAACGAGGTACAGCATACAGATCACTGAGTTCATGCATTACGCCAGAATTTTGCGCCCCTGCACCCTTATATCCATTTTCTTTTAAATAATCAGCCATACTTTGGTCAAATTCACCATAGGGGTAAGCAAAAACATCTGGTTTGAAATCCATGTTTTCTTTAAAGAGCTTTTCAGCCAAAGAAACATCCTCCTTAAACTGAATAATCCGGTTTTCAGCATTCAAAAAATACGGATGTTTATGAGAATGATTGCCAATTTCTATACCCTCTTTTTGAAGCTTTTTTAGCTCCTCCCAACTTAAATAATCGCCACCTCCTACGGTTTCAGTATTTACAAATAAAGTAGCTTTACAATTAAATGACCTAAGCAATGGCATAGCACCAGACATAAATGTTTTATAACCATCATCCACGGTTATACAAGCTAATTTATTAGTGATGACTTTGCCCTGACGGACTATATCAAGAGCTTCGCCAAATGACACCACTTGGTAATCTTGGTCTTTCAGCCATCGTAAATGAGCTTTAAATTCATTGAGCTTTACGCTGGTCGAAGGATAGCGATCGTCACCAAAGCGATGGTATACAAAACATACTATTTCGATTTTATCTTTCAGGTTTTGCTCAACAAAAATTGGCTGATGTGCATCATTGTTTTTTTTGGCAGATCCACTGCATGAAAGTAATCCAGATGCTATGAAACTTAGCATGAAAAACCTGATGAGTAGTTTGTTTAGGTGGTTGAAGTTTATCATAGATAATTTGAATACATTCTTCGCATTTGTTTTCTTATTCATCGATCGAAAAGAAATGAAATTTGGAGTGACTGATTATTTAATCTGCACGTAAAATAAGACTGTCGATTACCATTGGCAATGTCGCTTGGTCTGTATCAGGCGTATCTGGTATATACGTCCAATCTATCAAATAGGTATCATATTGGGTTAGATCGTTTTGTCTGATTATGTTCCGAAGCATTTGCACGTATTCACCTCTTTTTTCTGAATAATTTTGAAGATAACCTGCCAGAACCAGAGGGTCTTCTGTTTCCAATCTTTTCTTTCTAAAATTTTTATAGGCTGCACTTCGCGCAAGGGTATTGTAATAATCTACAATAGATGAATATACATCAGGGTATTTTCGCAGAAAAATACTACGACCCGCTCTGGTCATTGAAGCCGAAATTCGGTCTTCGCTGGCGCTAAATGACCATATACCAAAAGTATTATTAGCTTCTCTAAAAAATCGAGATGTACCCCAGCCGCTCTCGATTATGGCCTGTGCCAATACCAAACTAGGTGGGTGGGTTTTGACTTTATCCAACAAAATTTCAAGGTTATCTTCTTGAATGTCTGCCTGCACCTTAGCTAAAAATAAACTATCATCAGCACTTAAGGCTTGCGACAACAACGTTTTATCCAGCAATAATTGGAGTCGATTCGAAGTTTCATGAGCTTCTTCCCTCACGATCAATATAGAAGGCAGCAACAACTCAATAAAACTCATTTTTCTTTGCTCCATATCCACCTTTCTCAGGTCAGGAACTGATAAATAGACCACAGGAGACACCAATGAATCGCGAAAAGGAATGATTTCATCTATATTTTCGGCATATAGATATACGATTTCGGGTTTTTTGGTAAAAGTAAACTTTAGTAAAAATTGCACTAAAAGAATGATCGACAAAATGCTAATAATTATGATGAGCAATTTCCGATATTCAATAATTAGCTTCTTAAACTTTTGCAATACTAAAAATATGGAATCAGCTTTAAAGTAATCCATAGTGTGAAAAATTGTCCTATACTGTGCAATGTAATAAGAATACTGGATTTGTGTATTCTAGATTGACCCATCTAGATTAAACTCTCCATAATAAATCAACCTTGATTGTGACTGAATAAAATTTCAAGCCTTTTATTAATTATGAGCATTATCCTTGAATATTTTTCTGGCGACACTTTTCGAAATAAATTCTCCTCAAATGAGAATGGAAAATAAAACTCTATGTCATAAAATTTTTGAGAATGAGATTGGCGATACCTATTCACAATTTGCGACTTTTGATTTGCTTTCAATTTCCTGCTTATAGCCATATGCTTTGTGTTTTTTTTTATACTTTTGAGGCGGTATGGATGCGCTGTCTTATTTTTTAGCCGAATAACATACTTTTTTAAGGTTAACATAAATTAATAAAAAAAATGGCATCTGGAATTTCAACTCAGAGTGATGTGGTGAGCGAGCATTCAGCAGGCAAAAATTACACAACACCCCTAATACTATTAACCAGTTTATTTTTTATGTGGGGTTTTATTACTTGTCTTAATGACATATTGATACCACATTTAAAGGCATTGTTTGACCTTACCTACACTAAGACAATGCTAATTCAATTTACTTTCTTTGGAGCTTTTGCCCTTGTATCAGTCCCAGCAGGGATTATTATAGGAAAAATTGGTTATCAAAAAGGTATCGTACTGGGCTTATGCGTGGCAGGCTTGGGTGCCTTGATGTTTTATCCTGCCTCAATAGTGGTTAATTATGGGTTGTTTCTGACAGGCCTGTTTGTTTTAGCCTCTGGCATTACCATATTACAGGTATCAGCCAATCCATATGTTTCAATTCTTGGCCCACCCAAAACAGCTTCATCCAGACTTAACTTAACACAAGCCCTTAATTCATTAGGCACTACCATAGCTCCCGTATTTGGCGCCATGCTTATTCTCAATGAATTGGTAATAGATAAAGCTGAAAAAGCGGCATCTGTTCAAGGCCCTTACATAGGCATAGCACTTACATTATTTGCCATAGCTGTAGTTTTTATCTTTGCCAAACTACCGGTCATAATTCCTCAAACATATAAGGATAGTGCTGGCAGTGCCTGGCAATATCGGCACTTAGTGCTTGGCGCCATTGCAATATTTGTATATGTTGGTGCTGAAGTTTCAATTGGCAGTTTTCTCATTAATTTCTTTGCAGAACCCAACATTGGTGGACTATCCGAGAGCGAAGGTGCAAAATATGTAGCATTATATTGGGGTGGGGCCATGATCGGAAGGTTTTTTGGGGCAGTCTCACTTTCCAACATTCCTCAGCAGCGACGAACGATCTATTTTGGACTAATATTCATCTTCGCTTTCTTTTTGGCTTGGTGGTTAACAGCCGATCTAATGCTTGCCTGTATCTTCTTGATTTTTGTATTGATCAACGTAATTGCGTTTTATTTTGGCAAAAATTTACCCGCTGCTACTTTAGCCATATTTGCTTCAATAGTCATAGTGCTGGTTATTATTACAGTAAGCACTGCTGGTACTGTGTCTATGTGGCCTATTGTAGCTGTTGGATTATTTAATTCAATCATGTTCCCTACTATATTTACTTTGGCTATCGACGGGTTAGGTAAACATACGAGTCAAGGCTCAGGTATTTTATGTATGGCTATAGTAGGTGGTGCTATCATTCCGGTTATTATGGGTATGATGGCCGATGCCTTTGGCATACATCATTCTTTCCTCATAACCATAGTATGTTATGCATATATTTTATTCTATGGTTTAAAGGGTCATAAGCACGCAAATAATTAAACACAACATAAAAATTGAAAAAACTATCATGAAAGAGGTAGCGATAGGCATTGATATTGGCGGTACAACCACCGCTATCGGGCTCATTGAAAAAAATGGGAATATATTGGCTGAAAAAGTAATAGATACACCCCGGCATGGAGATATAGAATTGTTTATATCTCAAATTGAAGATGCGGTTAAGGCAGATATTGAAGTTTTAAAAGTTGGTGACATTAACATTGTAATAAAAGGGATTGGCATTGGTGCTCCAAATGGAAATTATTACCATGGCACCATAGAATATGCGCCAAACCTTTCTTTTAAAGGTGTTGTGCCCTTTGTCGAGCTCATGAAAAAGCATTTTAATTATGATACCATCGTGTTGACCAATGATGCCAATGCTGCAGCCATAGGAGAAATGATGTATGGTGGCGCAAAAGGGATGCGGGATTTTATTGAGATCACCCTTGGCACAGGTTTAGGAAGTGGTATAGTAGTAAATGGAGAATTGGTGTATGGCAATGACGGATTTGCTGGCGAGCTTGGACATATTACGGTTGAGCGAAACGGCAGAATGTGCCCAACAGGGCGTCGCGGCTCACTCGAAACCTACGCATCTGCAACTGGCATCAAACGGACTGTTTTTGCCATATTGGCTGATTCAATAGAAGAAAGTGAACTCAGGGATGTTAGTTTCAACCAGCTTACTTCAAAAATGATATATGATGCAGCAAAAAAAGGCGATAAAATAGCACTTGAGGCATTTGATGTTACTGCTCGTTATTTGGGTCGGGCCTTAGCAGATACTGTAATGCATACCAGTCCTGAAGCAATATTTTTATTTGGTGGATTGGCCAATGCAGGCGATCTGATTATAGGGCCAACGAAAAATTATATGGAAAAAGATTTGTTACAAATTTTCCAAAATAAAGTCAAAATACTTCCTTCTAAACTTGAAGGTGCAAAAGCTGCTTTTTTAGGTGCTAGCGCCTTGGTTTGGAAAGAACTCGAAAAACAGGGATAGAACAAATTTTTATGTAAAAACCAAACATGGTTGTATATAATTCAGTTCATCTCAAAATAAAACACAAGGCTTTACTTGGTTTTGCGGCCATATATTTAGATTTTTGTGCCCTCAATTGAAAAAGCCCCACCTTTTTTTGTTATTGTTTTAATGAATTTTTAATTCTCAAAACGAGTAAAGTTATGGATAATAGAAAATTTTTACCCTTGATCGTGACAGGTCTGATTGTGGCGGCAGTATTATTATTTTTATCGTCAAGTATTTTTATCACCATTAATTCAGGACAACGCGGTGTGTTATTTAGAAAATTTGGCGGTGGTTTGGATAAAGACAACATATATACAGAAGGTTTTCACGTAAAAGCACCATGGAATACCATGTTTGTATATGAAGTTCGTGAAAATACCGTTGAAGAGAAAATGGATGTACTTGACCGCAGTGGACTATCTGTTAATGTTGATGTTTCGGTTCGTTTCAATATTGATTATACAAAAGTAGGTTATGTACATGAAAGATTTGGCGAGTCTTATGTTGAACGTTTAATAAAACCCGAAGTGCGTTCTACCGTGAGAAGAGTAATGGGACGATTCAGTGCAGAAGAAATATATTCGACGAAAAGAGCGGAAGTAGAAAGAGATATTATTGAGGAAACGAGAGCTATCCTTTCGCATCCTGATAATAATATTGTAATGAAAGCTTTACTGATTAGAGCAATTAATTTGCCTGAACAAATCAAAAAAGCAATAGAAAACAAATTGCAGCAAGAGCAAGAAGCACTCGCTTATCAATTTAGACTTGATAAAGAAAAAAGTGAAGCTGAACGCAAAAGAATTGCAGCTGAGGGCGAGTCTATTGCCAACGAAATTATAAATAAGAGTCTTACCAATCAGCTTTTAAAAATGAGAGGTATAGAAGCAACTACAGGATTGGCTAACTCGCCAAATTCGAAAGTTGTTATTATTGGCAATTCAGAAGGATTGCCGCTAATTTTAGGAGGAAACTAAGTTTTGTTCCTATTATCAAAGCGCAAAAACAGATTGTGATAATTTTTAATATTTAAAGAAGCATGTCAAATTTCGCTGAACTAACCGTTAACGGTAAGACCTATAAATTTCCCGTAATAGTAGGCACCGAAGAAGAAGTAGCCATAGATATCAGTAGCCTGAGAGAACAAAGTGGCGTAATTACACTTGATTATGGCTACAAGAATACCGGCTCGACCAAAAGTGCCATAACTTTTCTTGATGGTGAAAAAGGTATATTGAGATACAGGGGCTATCCAATTGAGCAACTCGCTGAGAAATCATCCTTTCTCGAGGTTTCATATTTGCTTATTTACGGAGAGCTTCCTGATAAAAAGGAACTTGAGGTATTTCAACATGACATCAAAGTAAATCATTTGATGCATGAAGATAAGAAAAAAATTATGGATGGTTTTCCTTCCAAATCACATCCTATGGGTGTATTATCTTCCCTTGTTACCACACTCACTACATTTTTTCCAGAATCACTCGATCCGCACAGATCTAAAGATAAAGTTGATCTCACCATCAAACGTTTGCTGGCTAAAATGCCAGCCATGGTAGCGTGGGCATATACCAAAGAAAGAGGGCTGCCATCAAACTATCCGGATAATTCTCTTACTTATGTTGAGAACTTCCTTAAAATGATGTTTGCCATACCA
>DAIQNU010000145.1:0-8588 GCA_036788235.1 Cyclobacteriaceae bacterium | reverse complement strand
GAAACTGTTGCAAATTTGTCATTCGATCCTGTACCTGGTGCCAATGGAAGTTTGGTGCTTGAAGTCATACTCAATGATGGAGAAGCTGAGAATAATATATTTTCCAGAAAACTTGAGATTAACATTGACAGAATAAATATACCTCCTACTTTTGACGATATCGCTGACTATGTAATTGATGAAAGCGTAGACCCACAGTCTATTACAATTACCGGCATAAGCCCAGGTGCCGACTACGAAACCTATCAAACCGTAACTTTTAATGCAGTTTCAGACAATCCAGCCCTCACAGGTGAAATCGACATAGCATATAATGACCCTTCGCCAACCGCTACGCTGACATTCGCACCCAATGATGTAGGCCCCAGTGAAGCAAATGTGACGGTTACAGCTAACGATGGAATAGATACTGTTGAAAAATCATTTAAGGTAACCTTTAATCCCGCTAATAAACCTCCTACAATGAATGCTGTTCCTGATAAGGTAATCCTTGAAGATGAGCCACAACAAAATGTGGTCATTACTGGTATTAGCCCGGGGCCTGCTTATGAATCAGGACAACAGGTTAGCATGGATGTGACATCGGGCGATACAGATATCATTGTCATAGATGAAATAGAGCATGAACCTGGTGAAGAAACTGGCCTTATTAAGTTTACACCGGTCCCAAATGCCTTTGGCGAAGTAACCATTACCGTTACTTTGGATGATGGACAAGCCGTAAATAACATTGCTGTCTATACCTTCAAGGTAACAGTAACCCCAGTTAATGACCCTCCCACACTGATTTCAAATGTCGAATTCCCCGAAGGAACTGAAGAGAAAATCGTTGCTCTAAGCGGCATTAGCCCGGGACCTCCCAACGAATCTGACCAAACTCTGAGCCTTACCGCGTCATCGAGCAATGTAGGATTAATTCCTACACCTGAAATTGAATATACTCCAGGAAGCAGTGCTGCCAATTTGATTATGAACCCTGCCCCATTTATGGCGGGCAATGCCACTATCACAGTCACCGTAAATGATGGGCAGGCAGAAAATAATATTATCACCAGATCATTTAATGTTACGGTTACAGAGGTTAATGATCCACCAACCATTGATCCAATTGAAGATTTAGTCATCAATGAAGATGCAACTCAACAAACCATTGCCCTTACAGGTATTACAGCTGGCCCCAATGAAAACCAAACACTGGCGGTAACCGCAGTTTCTGACAAACCAGATATCATTCCATCACCCCTCAACGTTAGTTATTCTTCGCCTAACAACGCAGCACAATTAACATTTACACCACTTCCCAATACATTTGGTGAAGTAAACATCACCGTGACAGTAAATGATGGACAGCCAGAAAACAATATTACTACGAGAACTTTTAAAGTAACCATTAACCCTGTTGCTGATACACCTGCCATAACTAATGCCTCGGCTAACGAAGGTCAACTTAGCACTTCCGGTTTGGTTATTTCACGCAATCCTGCCGATGGCAATGAAGTCACCCATTTTAAAATAACTGATATAACTGGTGGTACTTTATACTTAAATAATGGCACCACGGTCATCAACAACAATTCATTTATTACCTACGCACAAGGTCAGGCAGGGCTTAGATTTAGGTCTAGTGGCTCAGAAAATGGAAGTATAAAGGTACAGGCTTCTTTATCGAACAATAATAATGGACTTGGCGGAAATGTAATCACCGGAACAATAAACATAAATGCTAGGCCAACTGTAAAGTCAGGTGCAACCCTTACAATAAATATGCAGGAGGATCAAGACCCATTGACCGTTTCTTTAGATTCAAGATTTGTAGATCAGGAAGATGATATAACGCAATTAGTTTTTGAAGTGCGAAGTGTTAGTAATTCAGCGCTTTTCAATAGTGTAGCTGTAACTGGGGCAAATCTTAATATAGAATTGGCAAAAGATAAAAATGGGTCATCTACTTTAGTAATGAGATGCACTGATACAGGTGGTGCCTTTGTAGAAGCTACATTTACAATTAATGTGCAAGCAGTAAATGATCCACCAGTTTTCACTCTAAGCAGAAGTTCTGTGATACAAGAAATAAATTTTACAGGTGTCGAAATGGTAAATGTAATTCCTGGACCAATACCTGAAGATGAGCAAGGACAGGTAGTAACTTATAAGTTAGAACCTGAGAGTGTTGATTTTGCAAATGTTACCATTAATTCAAGTAATGGAAGAATTCAAATTCGGTCAGTCCCTGGAGGGAGCGGCAGCCAAAATTTCAAGGTTATAGCCAATGATGGTCAAGCTGTCAATAATATTCATGAAGAACTTTTGTTTGTAAGTATTGATTCAGAAAATACTCCGCCAATATTTCAAATTAGTGGAAATGTAACGGTCAATGAAGATTTTGCCACACCCCGATATGTAGAAGTAACACCAGACCCGGTACCAGAGTGGGAACAAGACCAGGTCGTAACCTATTCACTATCGCCATCGTCCGTTGCATTTGCGAATGTTTCAATAAATAGCGCAACAGGCAGAGTTACTATATCTTCAGTACCTAATCGACATGGTGAGCAGGAATTTACAATAACTGCGAACGACGGTCAAGCTGTGAATAATACGTTTAGGCGTACGTTCATGCTGAGAGTATTACCAGTCAATGATCCACCTACTTTGGACAATATACCAGGCCCGATTGTAATAGAACAAAATGCCCCTGAACAAACTATAACACTTACGGGTATCACCCCAGGTCCGTTTGAGAGCGAACAAACGGTTGATGTAACCGCAACCTCTAGCAATACTGCCATTATTCCAAACCCTGTAGTTTTGTATGAAAACCCCAATACTACTGCTCCACTTACCTTCAAACCCGTCCAAGATGCCTTTGGAACGGTGGTTATTACCGTAAAAGTCATTGATAATGGTTTGCTATTTGTCGAAAAATCTTTTACCGTTGATGTACGGAATCTAAACAGCCCGCCATTTTTCGCACCCATAGCAAGTCCTATCAATGTGTTGGAAAATTCACCTGAACATATTATTTCTCTTCAGGGTATAAACGCCGGGCCTAACGAAACCCAAGCTTTGGAATTTACTACCGTAGCTTCAAGACCAGAATTGTTTGAATACATAAATATAAACTACAATAGTCCGGCTACTACCGGTCAGATAAGATTTAAAACCGCTCAAAATATGGGTGGAAGTGCGGATTTAACTATCCGACTGACAGATGATGGCCCCAACAACCCACCGAAAGAAGTTAATAATTTTTCCAGAACAGTTCGAATAAATGTTGAGCCGGTTAATAAGCCCCCTGTATTTGTTAGTACTGCACCCACCACTGCTTATGCAGGAGAAGAATACCGCTACAATATTGTAGTAGATGATAAAGATGAAGGAGATGCATTGCGAATAGTTGCCTTAACTAAGCCTTCCTGGCTTACTCTTGTTGACAATGGTAACAGAACAGCTGTGCTTTCAGGTACACCTTCCAACCAAGATAGTGGAAATAATGCTGTAAACCTCGCTGTCTATGATCCTGAAAACAGCTCTGGATTTCAGAATTTCAATATTAATGTTCAAATAAGGAACATAGCACCTACTTTTACATCAAACCCTATAATTGAGGCTTCAGAAAACCTATTATATACATATGATATAACCGCCACAGACGAAAATGAAGGTGATGTGGTTACAATTAGTCTAACATCAGCACCCAACTGGCTTGTATTGAATACCTTAGAAAGTGGCAAAGCAAGGCTAACAGGGATTCCTCCGTTGGGTTCTGCGGGTATTTTTGAGATTACGCTAAGAGCCCAGGATCAGCATGGTGACTTTGAACTTCAAACTTTCGAATTGCAGGTAATACCTTTTAATAACAGACCAATTGTAAGCAATATTACCTTGACTCTTCAGGAAGACAACCTACTCCCCTTTTCTAAAGAAACCTTTATAAATAGATTTACGGATGAAGATGGGGATACACTGGCTGCTATAAGAATAGAATCATTACCAACAAACGGAGTATTGAAGCTGGGAGGCGTAGAAATATCGGTGGGACAGATTATACCCGTAAACGAAATAAGTTCCATGGCCTACATTCCTGACCTAGACTATTTTGGGTTTGATGGCTTTACTTGGAATGGTTCAGATGGTAAACTATTCGCAACCAATGGCGCTTCAGTAAACTTACTGATAACTCCAGTTAATGACCCACCTGTTTTGTTTAATTTAGAAACTGCACCCCTATTTTTGGACATTGGCGAAGAAAGACTACTGGTAACTGAGTCAATCCAAATCGAGGATGTAGATAGCGAAAACCTAACTCTCGCACAGATAAGTATTTCAAACAATTACATCAAAGGTGAAGATTCTTTGAAATACATTGGCATGAATGAAAGCCTTGAATATACCTTTAACGATACTACCGGGGTACTTTCGATTCGAGGCATAAACAGTTTGGCTGTTTATGAAGAGGCACTTAGGTCAGTTGAATATATAAATATGAACCCTATGACCCCTATGTTGGTTTCAAAAACTATTTCGTTTAGGGTTTTTGATGGCGAAGATTGGAGCAATATTGCCGAGCGCAGATTGGATTTAGTTGATAATTACATTGCTATTGATATTCCCAGTGGAATAACTCCCAATGGTGACTTTTCAAACGATACCTGGAACATTGAAAATATAGAATTGTATCCGGACTGTTTAATACAGATTTATGCGGGAAATGGAAATAGGGTTTACCAATCTAAAGGCTATGAAATAGAATGGGACGGAACGCAATCAGGAAATCCATTACCAGCTGGTGTATATTATTATACCATTGATCTTAATAAATATGGTAGACAGTTTAATGGTACAGTCACCATTCTTAAATAAGCTGAAAGAGAGAGAGAATTAGAAAATGAGTAAAAGAAGATCAGTTTATTCCAGTACTTTTTTATTCAAAATAATCAATCCCAAAAGCTGGGTGTTGATTCTGTTTATAACTTTGAGCCAAGTTGCCTATGGCCAAAGGATATATAACTTTACACAGTTTTTTCAAACGCCACAGGTAATCAATCCGGCATTTAGCGGAGTTGATGACTTTACAGAATTCAAAATAGCTCATAGAAATCAGTGGACAGGATTTGAAGGATCGCCCACCAGCAATTTTGCAGCATTTAATACACGTCTTGGCAAACGTCAACCAGAATTTTACAAGCAATATTCTCTGAGGATAAGTCAACCCGGTTTGTACGATAGCCTGAAAGAAAATGAGTTGTCATATGCAAAAACTATAAAGCACGGATTTGGCACCTACTTTACTTTCGACAACCAAGGACCCTTTAGCCAGTCCTCCGGATTCGTAAACTATGCCATGCATTTGCCCATCAATAGCAACACCTCTCTTTCTGTGGGCGTCGCCGCAGGTTTTTACAGCAATAGATTCAATTTTGCGAATATCCAACTCAGAGATCCTGACAGCGATGATTTTTATCAAAGTTTACTGGCTGGTGATGGTCGGAGCAGTTATGGAGATATGAAAATTGGACTTTTATTATATCACCACAATTTCTACTTTGGCTATGCAGCTAACCAGATACTTATGGCTCCCATAGGCGAGGTAGCAGATGTAGATATAGGTCCAGGTCTCGCACATCATCTGAGTATTGGTTATAAAATTCGATCTGGCGAACAATCAGAGCTACTCTTTGCCAGTCAGGTTCTCATGGGGGAAGCTTACAATGCCTTCTATGAATTCAGTACCAAAATGAGAATCAACGAGAGCTTTTGGTTTGGCATGGGCTACCGAAGCACCAATATGCTTACCTTTATGGCAGGTACATGGTTCAAAAACCGTTACGTTTTTGGCTACAGTTTCGATCAAAACTTAGGTGGCTTCAATATTTACAACAATGGATCGCATGAACTGGTACTTGGGATTATGCTTTTCAAAAGAGATTATACCTTGCCTTATGCTTGGTAAAACAAAATATATTATGACGATGCAAATAAAGCGTCCTACGTCTCTACATTTAATTTTTTTGCGCACTTTTACATTGTGCTTTTTAGGTATTACTAATTTGCTAACTGCACAGAATTTCATTTTTTCTCAACCTGAAAAAATGGACAGTACCATAAATAGCCAGGCAGAGGAGAGCATGCCCATTGTTTCTCCTGATGGCAAAACTATGTTTTTTGTTCGTACATTCTATGAAGGAAACCTCGGAGGACGATACTCTGGACAAGATATTTGGATGAGCAAGCGTACTTCTAATGGTGGTTGGACAGAAGCAACAAATGAAATTAAACCCCTCAATAATCAAAAAAACAATGCTGTTGTCGGAATTTCTAAGGACAATAATACCGTATATTTACTCGATTCTTATGGTCCGGTAAGTGCTAAAATCCGTGGAATAGCCAAAGCCTATCAAAATGGCGATGCTTGGTCTCAACCTTTCCGCTTGCCTATTAAAGGGCTTGAAGCCAACAACCTTTTTCTTGGTTTTTCTATGTCAGCCGATGAGCAAGTTTTGTTGATTTCAATGAAAGCAGAAGGTGGCTTTGGGGAAGAAGACTTGTATGTATGCCTTAAAGATGAAGATGGAACATGGTCGGCACCCCAAAATCTAGGTCCAACCATCAATAGTTCAGGTTTTGAAATTTCACCTTTTCTATCAGCAGATAAGAAAACCCTGTTTTTTGCTAGTAATGGCCATCCAGGTTTTGGCGATGCAGATATATTTATGTCTAAGAGACTATATGATTCATGGCTTGTTTGGTCTAAGCCCGTGAATTTAGGTTCGAAAATCAACAGTACGGCATTTGAAGCTTACTTCCATATGGTGGAAGAATCAGAGGCATACTTTGTCAGCAATCGGGATAATGGACTTTCGGATATTTACCATGTAAGCATAAGCAAAGAATCTCCGGAAGATCGCAAAGCAACGATAAACCCTGACAAGTACAAACTTAGCGAATCAGAAATCCAGGAGTTACTTGGGCTACCAATTAGCCGAACCATTTATTTTGATTTCAATTCATCCATTGTGGCTGATCCATCTAAAGAGCTTATCTATTTTTTAGCTAATAAACTACTTGATAATCCCGGATATCAATTGGAGCTTATTGGACATACTGACCAGGAAGGCACCGATGATTTCAACGAATCACTTTCGGTAAACCGGGCAAAAGAAGTAGCCAGGTTGTTTGAAGGTTTCGGCATATCCGGAAACAGGATATCAGTAACGGGCTTTGGAAAACGAAGACCCATAGTAGAAAGCGGAACCCCTGAAGAAAAAGCCAAGAACAGGCGGGTTGAGATATTTTTTGTTAAGTAGTTTTGCTCAGTTCATTTAAAAAGTAAACGTGATGCCCGCCATTACATTGATGCTATTGGAAAATACAGCCTTACCATTGCGCTCTATGCTCAGATTGTTTTGATCGGATTTAACAAAGGTTCTTCTACGTTTCAGGAAAAACTGATCCTCTCTCAACAACAAGCCATGTCTGGATTCATAATAAAAATCATATTCTGCCGTCACAAAATACCGCATACTCTTGTTTTTTTCTATGGAAAAGGAAACCCCAGGGCGCAAGCTGTAGCCCCTTGTATCATAGTAGAAATCAACCTTATCGCTGTCAAAGCGTTTGCCATTTATCCTCGTCACCTGTTCATTGGCGAAGCTTCCCAAATGCAACCTTTGTTTAACATATCCTGCCAATAGCGAGGGACTCAGGTAAACAGGACGTCTATTTTGGTTCAGATTGATCTGATACGCTAAACTAAGCCAATTTCCAGTATAAAGTTTAGGCGATGAAAACGTTGATCGACTGTCAAACCCTACAATAAATCGATCGGTAAGTTCATATTGAATACTCGAAGCCAGCCCAACATAATGTTGTGTTTGTTGTGAAAATACTTGATTAATGGGTATGGCACCATTGTTGGATACGACGCTGAATGGAGACGCGGTAGCATTAAAATAAAATAGGCTGTACTTTACTCTAAATTTTTCAGCAAAATTTAAGAATTTCTGATTTTTAACATTAGGAGCGGAACTAAAATTCCGACTATTGTAAACAATTGAATCTTTTAGATTTTTTGTTGGCAACACTATATTGTGGTTTTTCCAAAAATCGGAATCATGCTGTCCAGTATTATCAAGTAAAATATCTCTAAAATGAATTCTATCTGTGTATGGAATAGGCCCAGCATCTGGGTAAAAATCAGTGGTGGTAAAATTACTATGTAGGAAAGTTGATTCGCCACTATTTTGAAACTCAAACTTTGTGTTGTACACCACATGTTTTAATCTCCAAATGGTATCGGATTTTGAGTATTCAGTGGTGTAGTGAATAAAAACTCTATCCAATCCGTAAATTTTGCTTCTTAATTTATCTTTTAAATCTTCTGGCTCATAGTCGTAGAATTCTCCTTTTACAAAAGCGTAGGTATTGGAGGTAATATATAACTTGCCACTTAATTTGACTACTTTTTTTGTCGTAAATGCAATGACAAAGAGATGTTCATCTTCGTATTTAAGCGTATCAACTATATCAAATTCATATTTACCAAGGTTGCTTTTATTAAGTGGCCCTGATCTCCGTATTACAAAATC
>DAIQNU010000144.1:0-8625 GCA_036788235.1 Cyclobacteriaceae bacterium | reverse complement strand
AAAAGTTTTTTTATATATATCATTTGTCGAAAATTATTTGATGAAGCCAATATGCAAAAGATACTCAATCAGATCGAATATGTAAAGTTCTTGGTAATGAACTGTGAACTTGTATCAATCCTAAAATGAGCAATTTATAAAAACACAATAAAAAACACCTAATAACAGACCTAAAAGTCGATTAATTTACAAAAGGTAATGAAGTCAAACCCAACAATAAATTTTCAATGAGAAAATCATTGTTAAATATGTTAGTCATATAAAAAACAAAGTTTTGCGAAACAACTAATGACTTAAAAGATTAAAAAAGGCAACTTTCATGCAGCATTGACCAATTTTAAATTTTACTATTGAATCAGGAATTGAAGAGTGCGTATTTAGGTTAAAGGGTTTAAGGAATTTGAACTGAATAGTCAATAATAATAAAAGTATTGAAAGAATGCAGGAATCAGGTAAATTTTCAATTAAGAAAAGGGTTAAAAGTTTCTCCTTTGCCATTAATGGACTAAAATATTTGATAAGAAATGAACACAATGCAAGGATTCATCTATTGGCTACTATTTGTGTTATAGTGTTAGGAGTGCTTTTAGGATTAAAACCAGCAGAATGGATTTCGATAGTACTTGTGATCGGACTGGTATTGATTTCTGAGCTTTTTAATAGTGCCATTGAAAAGCTTGCAGATATGATAGATCCGACTTGGAATACAAAGATTGGACTAATTAAAGATTATTGTGCTGCTGCAGTTTTGCTTAGCTCCATAATTTCTGTAATCGTAGGTGGCTTTATTTTTATACCGAAGCTGGTAGTGTTAGTTAAAAACATTTACTGATGGTGGGGAATGTGCGGCTTACAAGGAATTAATATTGTCCTCTGTTAGAATTCGAACAATGAGTTGGTTTGATTTATCTAAAATTTGACATAGAATAAGAAAATCAGGTATAAAGCAGAATACAGGTTAACCTATTACCATGCTTCATTTGGCCTAGCTAATTCTAAACTTCCACGTCTGCCGGAACTCATTTAACCTTAACTTTCAATATTAAAAGCTAAGAAACCATGGGACTCAATAAATAGTATATTTGTATAAAGAAATTGAAAATGGCTGAATTTGTAGAAAAATATATAAATCCTTTTACCGACTACGGTTTCAAAAGACTATTCGGAGAAGAGCCTAATAAAGAGCTGCTACTTGATTTTTTAAATGTGCTTTTAAAGGAAGAGCAGGGAGAAATCACAGACTTGACCTACCTGAAAGGAGAACAGTTGGGAGCTAGCGAGCTCGATAGGAAAGCCATCTTTGACCTATACTGCGAAAATGAAAAGGGCGAGAAATTCATTGTAGAGCTTCAGAAAACCAAACAGAACTTCTTTAAATACAGGACGGTTTATTATTCAACATTTCCGATAAGAGATCAGGCAAAGCGTGCGGAATGCCTGCCTGCCGGAGAGGCAGGGAACTTTGAACTCAAAGCTGTTTACACCATTGCCATCCTTGATTTCATTTTTGATGAAGGAAAGCACGAGACCAACAAGTACCGCTACGACATCAAGCTATCGGATATAGAAACAAACAAGGTGTTTTATGATAAGCTGACTTTTATATATCTTGAGATGCCCAAGTTCAACAAGACCATTGATGAGCTTGAGACAAGATTTGACAAGTGGCTTTTTGTATTGCGAAACCTTAACAAACTGGACAGGGTGCCTGATAAACTGAGAGAACATATATTTGAGAAGCTGTTTGAGACAGCAGAGATTGCCAGGTTCACTCCGGCTCAAATTATGTCTTACGAAGACAGCTTAAAGTACTACCGTGATTTGAAAAATTCACTGGATACGGCCAAAGAGGAAGGAAAAATTGAGGTAGCAATAAATGCAATTAAAGAAGGTTTTCCTATTGAGGTGGTTATGAAAATTACAGGTTTAACTAAGGAGCATTTGGAAAAGATAAAAAACAACCTGTAGTTTTTTATGTCTTGGATTAACATAGTATAAATATATCTTGGATGCCCAATATCAACAAGACTATTGATGAGCTTGAGACACGATTTGACAATTAAATTTATGCTTGTATTCAAGCCTTTCTGCATCGATCAGATTTAAGCACGTAAGCATTATTTTAACACATGAGTTACAGGTTAAAGAAAAAATGCATAGGTTCCCAATAGCATCAAAAAAGCCAGTTTTTAAACTGGCTTTTTTGATGCGTTTTTACTTTGTGAGCCTGCGCCAATCGTCATAGCGCAGCGAAATTCTCTTACTCATTTTTTCAAAATTCTCCCAAGTATCATCAACATGGTATAATGTAGGATGATTTTTGACGAGAATATCCATATAATCATTTTTATAGAGTCCACCTGCATAATAGTAGGAAGTGAACATATTTCCGTCTGTACTAAATAGATCGTAAGTAAGGGATCCATCCCAAATTTCGGCTAGAATAATACATCCTAAGTTGCGATTTTTAAACCTGAATATTTCTGTAGAAGCTTCTTCTTCAAAAAATTCGGAATACAAATTATTGTCTATAATCCATCCCAAATAGATGCCAATATGCAGATAGGCTCTTTCAATCGGCAATGAGTCTGGGAAATCACCCAGAAAATGGTTTTTAGCCAAATCATATATCTTATCCTGCTTTTTCTCTACCATATCCTATAATTAATAAAAAATATTGAAAAAATTATATTCAACAAATTTACTGATATAATTTAATTATGCAACAACTACCCTTTTTTTCAATGCAAAGATAGCGCGTATTGATATAATCAATTGTGTAAAAAATCAAAAAAAGTACAGGTCAAATAAAATCAGAAAAACGCAACATATATAGTAGAAAATAGATTTTTGATAAATCAATAGCGCTTAATTGATAGATATTTAGCTATTTTCAGACTTGATTTTCATGTAATAATCATGTGCTTTTTTAGTGAAAAAAGAGGTAACTGATAAGAATGGCTGCAATGATGCCCATAAAGTCAGCAAATAGTCCGCATACTACAGCATATCGCGTGTTTTTAATATTAACTGCTCCGAAATACACTGCTAACACATATAAGGTAGTTTCTGTAGATCCTTGCAGCACACAAGCCACTCTTCCGGGGAAAGAATCTGCTCCATACGTATTCATGGTATCGATCATCATAGTACGGGCACCACTACCACTTAAGGGTTTCATAAACGCTGTAGGAAGTGCCTCTACAAAATCGGTATTGAAACCGACCATGCTAAAGCCCCATGCCAAGCCATTAATTAAATACCCCATAGCTCCAGAGGCTCTAAACACAGCTATGGCCACCAGCATAGCAACCAGATAGGGAATAATTTTGATGGCTACTGAAAAGCCTTCTTTGGCACCTTCGATAAATGACTCATAGACATTTACTTTTTTGGCGGTCGCCATACCGATAAATAGTACGATCAAGCCCATGAGTAAAAGGTGACTACTTAAAGAAGAGTACCTTGTAACAACTGCCTGCTCTAAATTAAAAGTTAATGCAATGATACCTCCTATGATCAAGGTGCTGACGGTAAGGTACAAAAGCACTACCCGGTTGAGCAGGTTTATGCGTTGGTATAGCGAAACAATGATAAGACCGGCTATGGTAGAGAAAAATGTGGCCAGCAAAATAGGTAGGAAAATGTCGGCCGGATCGGCTGCCCCTGCTTGTGCCCTATACACCATTATATTAATTGGAAAAATGGTTAATCCACTGGTATTGAGTACCAGAAACATAATTTGCGCATTAGATGCCGTGTCTTTTTCTGTATTTAATTCTTGCATGCCTTCCATGGCTTTGAGGCCAAGTGGTGTGGCGGCATTGTCCAAACCTAATATATTGGCAGAAATATTAAGTAAAATAGGACCCAGCACAGGATGGTTCTTAGGTATGCCTGGAAAAAGTCGCTGAAAAAATGGGCCAACAACTTTGATCATGGCATTGATCATTCCGCCTTTTTCGCCAACCTTTACAATACCCAGCCAAAATGTAAGAACACCAGTAAGTCCGATAGAGATTTCAAAGCCTACCTTCGAGGCATCCATTGTGGCCTGAAATAGCGCACTAAATACTTCCTGATCTCCACCTATAATTAATTTAAGAAGTGCGGCAACAAATGCAATCAGAAAAAAACCTACCCAGATATAGTTGAGAACCATAAGATCTTAATTGTAAGAGATGTAAACAATTGAATCGTAGGGCAATATCTGATTTTTCTATGATTAGCGATAATATCCTTTGGGTTTTGTTTTGATAAGCATTCGAAAACTTCTGCCACACAGAGATGAAACCCCAGCCAGTAGACCACCCATCATGGCTGTTAAGAATATGAGCCATAGAGGATCGCGCAGTTGAAACATAGTAGTAATTTTTGACGAAAGATAGGCATCGGTTTGATTGTCAATATGCCAGGCATAAAAAAACCATAGAAGCGAAACGGCTAGAAATCCAGAAAAAAAAGCAGTCCAGGGAGAATTGGAACGGAAAATAAAATCAATAACAAATGCAACTACCGCTATCGACCACCATGCGAAGTTGATACCTCCAAGCCATGAAAAGCAAATTATAAGCACGATTTTTAGTAGAAAGATCATAGGTATGTAAATGCGTTAAGGTTGAGTTGAAGCTGGAAGCAGAGTTTGGGTAAAAACAAGATCGCTATGTTGCTGTTCTTTACTCTTCAAAAATAGAATCTGATGGTACTTGCCTGCTGCCCAATCGTCTACAAAATGGTCATAGCCTTTATTGCCCGGATTCCCCGATTGGCCACCGGCGTAATTGCTCCATATTTTCACTTCATTTTCAAAAGCTACAATCAATCTTTGCGATGGGCCATGATTATTTTTGACAGCATTTATGGCATCACCGGTTCCACCAATCTGGACATTGTAACGACCAAAGGGTTCAATGCCAGCCAAATGTTCAATCTTTGTTGCTTTAAAGTTTTGCCAATTTAAAGTATTAGAACTTTCCCATTCGGCGACCCTTTCAGCCATTTTAAGATATGCCCGGGTGGCAAGCGCGGATATTGACTTAATCTCCGCGGGATCGTTGTAATTGATCAGTGGCACTTCAGGATGTTTTAATATCAATCGATAGCTGTGGTACGCATTGGGTTTTCGCAGCGAAACACTGTCGTTTTGAAATTCCGCCCAGAGTAATTGATGAAATTCAGCCCACCATACATCAAAATAAACTGCGGCTTTGCTATTGGCGTCGTAGTTAAAATTCCATTTTCTGAGTTCGAAGTAGTAATTGCGTGAATTGGTATCTATAGAATCAAGCCATAGACTATCAAGAAATATTGGTAAATACTCAGCAGCCTTTAAGCTATAGTTGTCCATTTGCAATTGCATCATATCTTGTGGAGATATGTTGCGCATTTCTGAGAGCCTGTTATTAATTCGTCTATTTCGGTAATACTCGTAACTGTGATGATAAAATGAATATGGATAGGTTTCGTCGGTCTGATGCTGATTGGCAGAGCTAAGAAAACCCTGTGTAGGATTTGCGATAGAAGGATAATGATCAGTAGGAATAAATTCCATCCATTCATTTTTACTTTCAGCGCCATCAAATACGAATTTTCCCTGATCTTTTTTTCGAAGTGGCATTTTTCCTTGTACGTGCATGGCAATATCACCAGATGCGGAGGCAAAGGCGATGTTTTGTGGCGGATTGGAAAAATGCCTTATAGCCTCTTTAAAATCATTGTAATTGGCAGCCGATGCCAATGCAGCAAATGTTCTGGGTTCATATGTAATCTCATGGGCTATCCATTTCATGGCCAGATTTATGCCTTCCTTATGACTAAAATTCGAATCATAAACTACCGGCCCATAGTGCGTGTAAATGATGGTATCATAATAAGTTTCTTGATTTCTGATTTTTATCTCTTCGATGTATTTTCGCGTTGGTAGCCATTGTTCTTCATATCGATACTCATTTCGGTTTTCATCTTTAAATTGGATGTTATACCAATCTACCATATCTCTTTGGCTATTGGTAAATCCCCATGCAATGGAATCGTTGCATCCGGTGATGATCAAAGGGGTACCGGGTAGGTTGTGGCCAAATACATTGAAATCAGGTGTTTGTAATTGCATCTGATACCAAATGGCAGGCAAATTAAGCCCAAGATGCATATCGTTGGCTAGCATGGGTTTGCCACTTGCAGTTTTTTTACCTGAAACCACCCAGTTATTGCTCCCATTTGACTCATCGGGTAGTTTATCAGGTCGCGTTAGATTAACAGGAAGCTGGGTGTCTGATATTTTATTAGTGTCAATAGCCATTGGTTTGAAGTTCCACTTAGTGCCAGCAGGAATTATTGGTGAAATTTCCTCTTCCCGATCTGGAAACAAATACTGGTATACTTCACTGCCGTATAAGTCACGAATGTTGGTATTTTCCATATCAGCTTCACCAAGTGTGAGCATAGCCGACATGTTTTTAGACATGAGAACTACTTTAAGTTTATCCCACAATTCTGGTTGGTAATCCAGTAGTTTATATTCAATTGGGAAGTTTTTATATTCCAACCCTGATATGTATGCATTAACGCCGATGGTATAAGCTTCTAAAATTTCATTTATTGTAGAATCTTCTTCCCAGGCTATAAGCATATTCTCCGCGGCTTGTAGTGTGCCTCTTCGACGGGTCAGCCTGTCTAAGCGAATTGCCCGATCGCCAACTATTTCACATAGTCTTCCTGCTGCATTAAATGCACTTATTTCCATTTGCCATAGCCTGTTACTGGCAGTTACATACCCGGCAGCAATGTAGAGGTCTCGATTATTGTTGGCAAATATGTGCGGTATCTGATGCTTATCGTATTTTATAGTTACTTCCTCACTTAGTCCATTGATCTGTAAAGTATCAGGTTGCGGTATCAACGTTTTGTCTGCATTTTGCCAAAAGCCACTAAATGGGTTGAGGAACTTACCCATAGGCGGTATGTCACCATGTTTTTTGTTGAGAAAAACAATAGCGCCTACCGAAATCGAAAAAGTTATGAGAAATATTAAAAATTTCATACTTTGGTATGATCAAAATGGGTATATTTAGTATATGGCTTAAAAAAATCTAATTTAGAAACTTTTTGAAAAATATGGGTATTTAACTAAAATTATTTGAAGGTGAGCAAAAGCACCTGTCCGTCAAAGGCAGTTTTTTCAAGTAAATATAGAAATTCCATAGAATGGTTTTCGGTGTGGATAGGCAAGAAATTATCACATCTTAGTCTGTTTTCATTCCAATGCATCAGAGGTTTAATATGTTGCTGATCACCTTTAAAGAATTTTTCATACTCTTTAAGCGCTACTGTAAGGTCTTTGAATTCATAGGCTTTCACACCATTTGAAGCGAGTTTACCTTGAAGCCATGCAAGGAAGAGATGCTCGCAGTGTTTTATAGACTCCTGGTATCGTTTGAGTTCGGTCGAATTCTTATCTGGTGAGTCTAAAGATACGTTTTTGACGATTGATCCCATTTTTTGTTTCCGCTTAATTATATTTTATATTTGAAAAATACAATATATTAATGCCTCTAACTACATTACCGTCAAATCTAATAAGAAAAAATGCAAATACATATACCTGAATTTTGCTTTGCTGGGAAAGTACTATTTTATGTTTGATTTGTAATGCAATCCTGAGAAACGTACAACATTATCCTATTTTCGGCCAATAAAATTTACAGGTTTTTGTAATTTCCCGTGCATCCATGTATAAAAACCTTCGCCTGACTTCACTCCAAGTTTTCCTTGTTCCACTCTTTCGGAGAGTAGGGGACAAGGTTTGTATTTTGCATCTGAGAAGCCTTGTTGCAATACCTGCATTATCGATAGACAAACATCTAAACCAATATAATCAGCAAGTTGCAATGGCCCCATCGGATGAGCCATGCCAAGTTTCATTATTTCGTCTATAGCTGCTACGTCTGCGACTTCCTCATAAACACAATAAATGGCCTCATTAATCATCGGCATCAATACTCTATTGGATACAAAGCCCGGAAAATCATTAACCACTACAGGTATTTTATCCAATTTTTTAGAAAGTTCTACAATAGTTATTGTCGTTGCTTCAGAAGTTTCTTTCCCTTTTATTACTTCCACCAGTTGCATTAATGGCACAGGATTCATAAAGTGCATGCCTATTACTTTATCAGCTCTTCGGGTTTCTGCTGCAAGTTTAGAAATGGAAATAGATGAAGTGTTACTAGCAAGAATGGTTTTAGCATCTGTGAATTCATCGGCCAAATTAAATATTTCGGCTTTCACCTCAAATTGTTCATTTACCGCTTCAACCACCAATTCGGCACCTTCAAGCATTGTTGCAGCATGGGTACCGGTTTTTATTATGTTTAGCGTTTTATTCGCATTTTCCTGACTTATATGACCTTTGGAAATTTGTCTATTGAGGTTTTTTGAAATATTATCGATACCATGGTCTAATCTGGCATTATCTGTATCGCAAAGGTTTACTTTGTGCCCTTTTAATGCAAAGACATGAGCTATGCCATTTCCCATGGTTCCGGCTCCAAATACGGTGACGTTCATAAGTGATTTATTTAAATTAGCACAATACTAAAAGCAGTGTCTTTGTTAACAAAGTATTTT
>DAIQNU010000143.1:8200-8641 GCA_036788235.1 Cyclobacteriaceae bacterium | reverse complement strand
GAATTGCTATCGTAGAGGTATTGGTCAATTATTTCTTCTTGTATCGCTAAAATGTCGGTCATGGGGAAAATTAAAAAAATATCCGCAATATAAATAATGAAAAAACCAAGTGAAAGGCTTAATGTTTTTATAACCAAAGAATCAATCCTTAAATTAACTCAATAGACTTTATTGACAACTCCAAACTGATATTCATCTGCACATTTTAAAACAACAATCAGTTTGAAGGTGTCCCTATAAAAGTACTTTCATCAAAATATCGAGCAGGAGTTAACCATACAATTTTTTATGTTATCATATATAACTAGTCACAATGAAAACCATCCACCTAACCTTTGCTTTATTAATAGTACTCCAAGTTTCATCCGGCCAGAATACCCTGGATGCCAAAATGTTTCCAAAAACTGTTTGCTGGTAGTGCGTTCGAAATGCGTATCATTG
>DAIQNU010000143.1:0-8190 GCA_036788235.1 Cyclobacteriaceae bacterium | reverse complement strand
GATGTCAGAAGAAAAAAACCTGGCCGTATTTGATATGCCATCATATCAATCAAACCCTGTTCGAAAACCAGCCCTTACAATCCAGCTTTGCAGGCAGGTATAAACTTCATTCTATGATCAGTCCTCCACTACTATGTGAGATGATGATATTAAAGCATTACCTGCTCGCTGCTACCTACTGACAGCTCGGTCTTTGTAATGATTCTCTGTATATAAACCGTATATCCTAGCTCCTCACACTACCGTGTTCAACTCCTATTACTTGGACACAGGAGGTTTGCAGTCCAGCCCTACGGGGGGTACTTTCACACACTCGTGTTCAGTACCCTTCAGTGTTCGCCTCACAGCGAACCACCTTGCGACTTGCTAATGCTTCGGGAGTTTAATTCCCGCACATAAGGGACTTTATTCACATAGCATTCATCTTCAATGGAGTTCATGAATGCTATGCATTTCACCCTCTGGAAAATTTGGTATCTTCGATACCAGATGCCCATGCTGGGCACACACATAATTTTTTTATAGTAAGGTTAAGCTATTATTGATTTAGGCTACATTTTATTAGCTTTAGATTAAGTTGAGACTATCGAGCGGTTAAGACGGTCTATTAAAAATATGAACCGTCACTTGCAAGATTAAAACCTACAAGTTACTGACACACAGACAGACATTGCTACTAGTGGTGAATGAAGACGGTACAAAGAAAATTAAACAGAATTGAAATTTAAAAATCTAATAATATTCATTCTATATTTTATCTGTAATTCGGGCTTTGCAATTGATAAAGTTGAAATAAGTATTTTAACATGCTCACCTGGTCAAGAAACCTATTCTGTTTTCGGACATACAGCGATCAGAATAATAGACAGAGAAAATCATACAGATGAAGTTTACAACTGAGCGCCTTTATTAGTTCTAAGTTTAGTTCACCTTATTCGTATTTATTTTCAAAACTTCACTGCCTGCCAATAAATAAGCTCCTGTACCGAAGTTATGCCAGCTATCTTTGGTGGCGGGTTCTGGTGCAGCTCCTATGCTTTGCACCCATCCTACCATGCCATTGGGGTGTTGACATTGTTGTAGTGATTCCCATGCGCTCAGTATTGTTGGCAAATATTTCTTGGAATCCAATAAACCATTGTTTACGCCCCATGCCAAGGCAAAAGTAAAAAATCCACTTCCACTTACTTCGCCATGCTCATAGGTTTCTGGTGACAATAGACTTGTTCGCCAGAGGCCATCCTTCGGCTGAATTTCATGTATACGATATGCCATTTCTTTGAAAAGCTCTTCATAGAATCCACGATGCTGATAATTTTTGGGCATATCTTCTAACAAAAGTGCTAGGCCAGCCAATACCCAACCATTGCCTCGTGACCAAAAAATCTTTTTCCCATTAGGTTCCTTTATATCATTTTCATCGCCATTCCATACAAATCGGATATCTCTGGCAAATAACTTCTCTTCTTTATCATACAGCAGTTCGTATGATTCTAGATAGTACTTATGCATTTCATCCAGGTATGCAGTATCATCTTTAAGCTTTGCATATTTGGTAATAACTGGGGGCGTCATAAAAAGTGCATCAGACCACCACCAGAGATTCCTTTGATCACGATCTTCGATGCCATCTCTCCACTCATGAGGCTTAAATAAATGATCTTGTATTACACTATCTGTTGGTGCGAGATTTACTTTATCATGGCCTATGGAATTGAGGTATAAATAAGCATAGCAGATGGCCAGATCATCAGCATGGTAGAACCGCTCCCAGGGCTTCCATTCATTCCTTAGACCCATTGCTTTAAGCGCAGCAAGGTATTCTGCATTTTTTGTGGATTTATGTGCCCTTGCCACACCTGTATAGTAAGCCCCATTAGTCCAATCAGTTGGAGCTTTGGCATATATAGGATTAGCTTCCTGCCATTTAAGTGCCATCACCATCGACTCTTCGGTAGTAAGTGTTTCTTTACTGAAACTGGCTTGACATGATTCCAGATATATAATAACCACCGCAGCTATTATATACATTATATGCTTACTAATCTTTTTCATGGTATCCATATTTTAATCGTTTTCTTTGTTTCTATTTTTTTATGTGTTCAATATTTGATTATCTATTTGGCTTATTTTCTTATCTGAATGAAAATGAATCGACTTGTAACAGATCTTTACCTTTGCCTTTAAAGACCAGACATAAGTTTTCTACAGCTAAAATTGAAGAAATATCGCATGTGACCTTTGACCAAGAACCTATATGCGCCTTTGAGATTTTACAAGTAGCAATCAAATTTCCTTGTGGTGTGCCAGAACGGATTTCGATCAATGCTTTTTTTCTTGCCAACACTTTAAATTCTATGGTAGATTTACCCTCCAAGCCTTTCATGTTGGGGTAAATCACATAATCATTTTGTTCGATATTGTCCAAAGCAAACGCATTATTGGCAATCTCCTTTTTAGTTATACCTGAAGCCTTGAAATAATCTTCAGCTTCTATTTTAGGTTGGTTGGCATCGTATTGACCAACGCCAATACCATCAACTCTGATCGGTGCCATCTCCCCATTTTCTTTAAAATGAACGTAGCTGATGAATGTGTCCCGAAACCATCGGTTGCCCGTCTGGCTGATATCACAATAGGTATAATACCATTGGTTATGCCATTGAAAAAAAGAACCATGTCGGCCTTGTAAAAAGCCATTGGGCCATGTCGGGGCATCATATCCAGGAGCAAAACTACCTTCATTTATGACAGTTCCTACATAATCATAAGGTCCGTACAAATGATCTGACATGGCATAAAAGCAGCCCCACGAGAGGTAGTATTTGTCATTGTATTTATGTACAAATGGCTTATCATCGGTAGGTTGTTCCAAGTTTTTGCCATCGAGATTGTATGGGCCACGTGCATTATTGATTTCGATCTTTTTTGGCTTTTCTGCCAGGCTAATCATGTCGTCGTTCAACCTTGAGATGTAGTAATCCCACACGCCAAAAATGATGTAGTGCTCATCATTTTCCTCAAAAATTGCCATATCATATTCATGGGTAGGCGTAAGATCTTCAGAGAGCAAGGGTTTGCCCAAAGGGTCTTTCCACGGGCCAATAGGTGTATTTCCAACCACTACACCAGTCTGCTGGTTACGTTCAGAAAAATACCAAAAATACTGTCCATTACGGTATCCAACATCCGTAGCCCAACAGCCATTTAATGGCTTTCCTATGTATGTATCCTCAGGCTTGAGCACGCTTCTTTTTGTCCAGTTTACTAGATCGGGCGAAGACCAAATCCACCAATCTTCCATAATGAACTTGGTATTGGCTGCTGACTTGTCGTGCGAGGCATATACATAAGCTGTATCGTTGAAAATGTGTATATGTGGATCATTTAACCCTACATTGGGCACAATAGGATTTTGGGCCACTGCGCTTGCCATCAAACCCAAAAATATCAACAACAGAAATCTATATTTTAATACAAGTAATTTTTTCATCGGTGCGCTTATTTTCTCCTTTACTTCTTTAGTTTCCCATTTTGAGTTGAACTTACCGTCTGCTCCAAGTGAAATATCAATTGGACGGGCCCTTTTAACCCCGAAGGCATTAGATCGTCCGATGCAGTATAAAATGGTGCTGTGGTAAAAGTAGTTCTCTGCCCTGTGGGCAATGGTTCATTTTTGACATACCAATCTGGCATGGTCAGGTTTGTTTGGCCATGAGGCCCCAGCTTATATCCTCCATCATTGGCGGTGAATCTCTCATCACCAATAAGTTTGTTTGACCATTGGTTGGTCACTTCGATTTTGAGTTCATTTACACCAGCCTTTACAACATCAGAAATTTCAATAGAAAATGGTGGCATCCATAAAGTGCCTATTTCTATACCATTGACCCAAACAACTGCAGCAATACTCACCTCGCCCAAATCCAATTGAATTTTGAGATCTTCCCTTTTCAAGTCCACAGGTAGGTCGAAAGAAGTGACATAAGTTCCTGTGCCAGAAAAATACCTAAGCTGCTCATTCGTGTGGTCTTTCCAATCTATCAATGTATCCAATTCCAGTTGTATCGCTTCGTGTTCATTCTTCATACTCAAATTCCATCTGTCGGGAATTTTCATAGGACTGGGTATTTCATTTGCCTCAACTATTGTCTTTTCTCCACTATTCATTTCAATGGAATAATGGCCGTTTTTACTAATTTTAGCTTTAATGGTATTGTTTGCATCGAAGTGATAAGCAATATGGCCATCATCGATGCCCATTTTTTTAAAACTAACATGGGGTATTCCTGTAACTGACTCGCGGAATATGACGAAAACAGACTCCTCTGCTTCCAAGGTAATGGGGACAAGTGTATGATCGCCTTCCTGCCTGAATTGAGCCAATTTTACCACTTCTCCATTCATAGGGTTCCATCGCTCCGGTATTTTACCTTGTACCCTGAAACTTACTTCAAAAGTGTTTCTTGTTGAATCAGGATTATAGAAGAAATAAATGTCTGCACCGGGTAATTTCCGATGAGCAAAATCAATGTCTTCCCTGCTGTGGATTACCAAATCCTTTTTTAATTCTACTTTGCGAAAAAGTGCATTCCAATGAAGCGAATCATTTGCTGGCATTGCCGCTCCCAGGCTTTTGGCCAATTTTTCAAATTCCAGTAATTTTTGAGTGGAATGGTGGTAGCCACCTAAAATTTGAGGTCTTTCCCCAATTATGGTTACACCTTGGTCGGCTAGTTCTTTCAGCCTTTTTATAGTTGGCAAACTTAATTTCTTGGAATTATTTAAGACAAGTGCCTGATAGGTAGTACCCTCAGGTAAAGTCAATCTCCCGTCTTTTACCTTTATCCTGTTTATTAGCGCATCGGCGTTTACGCAATCATAATTAATTCCCATGGGTAGGGCTGGCTGGAATTCCGATCTCTCTACAACTGAATTCGGAGAACCATCGCCTATAAAGACTAATAAATCTGACACCGGCACACCCTGTCGCAATAGATACGAACCTCTTGCGATGTATTCAAACCAAGCTTTGCCGGCATTCTCCCACCAGGTTTGTGTACGGTCGAAATGAAATCCCCAACGATTCATGGTCATGCCGGGTTTTACATGGGTATTGGACTGATGGGCAAAGCGGTGAAACATAAACTCATTGATGCCACGTGCCCAGCCTTTATCACCCGATAACTTAGCCATGGCTGGGTGGCCCTTCCAGTTGATCTCAGGAAAAGAAGTAAAAGACTCAGCGGAAATAATGTTTTTACCATAGATATGGGCTGAAGAAACCGCAGATGTCACCATTGTCATGGGTCGGTTCATCCAAAACTCACCCATGGGAATGTCTGCTTTACCCCCTATCTCCAGATCATTTAGTGGGCCAAATCCATAGGGTTCTATATAGCTTTTGAGTCCATCTCTGTGGCACAACTCCGTGAAATAGCCAAAGTAATTGTGGGTCATCAGGTCGCTGATCAGGTTGCGGTAATCCCACAGCACGGCTTCAGTGTCATTTGCATTGTCCACGAATCTTCCGGCTATTACAGGCAAAAAAGTCTTTATATCATAGCCGTACCTCGACATAAAAATTGAATCGAAATTGTCTGTCCAGTGTTGGCCACCCATTTCATAACTATCAATTTCTATGTATTGAAATGCATTGGGAGCCAATGGTTTCGAATTATTAATAGCCTTTTTCACAAAAGCATCATAATGCACTTTAAAAGCCGTCCGGCTAAGTTTGTCCACTTCAAGTCCTTTGCCCTCCACTGAAGCCGGATTATTAAATGCTCCTGTTGAGGTAAAACCAAAGCGAATGATGGTCCACCGCCCATCTGGTAAATTCGCCTGTAGCTTTCCAGAATCATCCAAATTTGCGCTTAAGTCCAGAATTTCGTTTTTATCAACTATCATTTCTGGATTGGGCATGGCAAGCTCCTCCAAGGCTCCATCTTCAGTCCGACCCATGGCTATTCTTCCCAACAGGTTGTCAATGGTATGGGTACCGCTGAGTTTTACTTCTTTTATCCGCATGGATTGGTTGAGCTGTAGCCGGAAAAAGCGACCGCTAAGTGGCTCAAACTGGTCAGCAATGGCCCATTCGCCTTTACCTGTACGCACCTTATGGAGCTTATAGCCATCTGAAAACGCTTTACCATCATTAGAAACAGACAATTCAAATTCGCCATGTCGGTCGGTGAAAACTAAAAAAGCAGACCTGATGGTTTGTGGTTTTTCATATTCAAACTGAATCCAGGGAGTTGACTTTCCTTTCATTTGAATGTCAGTGCTTTCATCCCAGCGTCCATCCGTGGCTTTTTCAATATCAAAATCAGGATCGGAACTGGTAATTTTTACCATCACTTCTTTTTGCTCTGATGGTAAAGCAGGGTAAGCCAATACTGCTATATCTTTATAAAGTCCTTCGCGTGTGGTAGGTTGTGGCATTTGCAAGTTGACTTCCCCCCCATCTGCCACTGCTTCGCTCCATACCACCATTTTCATTGATAGTTCGGGTGTAACCCAAGGACCTCCACTTGCCGACCAGCCATCGCAATTGTGCACCCCAAAACTCAAACCCAAGCGTTCTGCTTCTTGAGCAGCATGGGAAATTAATTCATGATGTTCTTTTGAATTGTACTTGATTGGCCCATTGGGTATACCCTGTGTAATGTTAAAAAGTAAAAGCCCGCCAATTCCTACACTGGCCATAGACTCCAGATCTTTGGTCAAGCCTTGGTGGCTCATATTACCACTCATGGCATGCATCCAAGTTTTAGGTTTAGCCTCATGAGGTGGATTTTTAAAAAATTCCTCATCAAGTTGTTTTTCTACTTCAAGGGTAGTTGTACATACCAACATTATCAAGCATAAAGCAACACTATATAGTGGCATTTGAACATTCATCATCCAACCAACACAGTTTTTATAAATAAGCTTACCCAATTTCATAGAGATGAATATTTAGCTCTAAAAAGAATTTACCCTCATTTCTACCAAATTTTTACCAGGCGATAAGCGTATGGTTCCAAATGCCATGTTTACGGACTGGCCATTTAAGGTAATGGTGTCATCAGCACCGTATCGCAATTTCAACTCCCCTGAAACATTAGCAGGCAAAACAAATTCATATTGTTGTACCCGCTTGCTTATCATATTGTATGAGGCTTTCACTATCCCATTTAAAAAAGGCACTTCTATTTCGGCAAATTGTAAATCACCCAATTGCGGAGAAATAGCTATAATACTTCCTCCGGGATTTTGCGGTGTTATGCCCCACATTTTACGGGCGATCACATTTCCTGGCACAGCGCCCCATGCGTGGTTCCAATCTGCATTGGGTTTGTATTTCATGTCCCAGGCTTCCAGGGTAATGGTCGACCCGATGGCAATCATATTCCACCAGCTTCTATCGTGGGTTGCCGTCATCAACTCCAAGGCATAGGTATCTTCACTTGCATTGTAAAGGCCATCGAGCAAATACTGGGCACCATAAACACTGCAAGCCATACCCCTTGATTTAATGAATGCAACAACTGTTGGAATAAATTCTTCGGGCACAAGATTGAATGCCAGCGGCATCATATTCGCATGTAATGAAGCATGATCTGTTCCTTCTCCATCGATATAAATACCTCTTTTACGATCTAGCAATTCGGTATTGATGGCTTTTTTTACTTTTAAAGCTTTCGATTCGAATACTAAGGCTTCATCGACTTTTCCCAATAACCGGGCAAAGACTGCCATTATTTCCAGGTTTCTGTAGTGTAGACTATTAATCACTGTATTGATGGGTGTGAACACATAACCATCACGCTCACCTTCTTCTGTGGCCAATTGCCATCCGGTATCTTTTTGTGCAGGAGGCCAATCGACAATATCCCTCAATTCAGCTTTGGGATCCTTGAAACCTAGTTTTCGCATAAACTCCGGGGTAGCCAGTTTAGAACTTATCAAGCCATCTGGCCGAGCCAGTTCCATAAGGGTTTTATGCTTGAGCTCATCATAATATTTTTCGATAAGCTCGGTATTTCCGGTGTACATATAGTCATCAAAAAACATAAGTGCTACATGCAGTTGCCATTCAGTAGGCCAGGTCGGGTATTCCATAAAGTATTCAATGGTTCTCCGGCCAATGGCGTATTCTGGATCTACAGCGTAATGGCTCAATTGGTTGATGTAGGCATCGGCTTC
>DAIQNU010000142.1:0-8662 GCA_036788235.1 Cyclobacteriaceae bacterium | reverse complement strand
GATATTTTCAACGCTTCTGTTGCCAACTGGTAAGCATATTTTGTATTTTTATGTGATTAAAAAAAATCTTTTGGAAACTACCCGACTGCAATACCTTATTAAGAACCCTTCTGCTGCTTCTTCAGAAGATATTGATAAATTGAGATCGTTAAGCAACAGCTATTCATACGCCCAATTTATTCATATTCTTATAGCCAAAATTGCTACAGAAATCAACGATGATAATAAAGACAAACTACTGACCAAAGCTGCTATTTATACCTCTGATCGTAGTATTTTGAAATCCTTGCTTACTGAAGCTTCGGCATGGCCTGCATATGAAGCGATCGAGGAGCAAGAACCCACTGAAGAAAGATCTGTAGAGCCTGTAGAAATAGCCGAGGAAACAGAAAATATCATATCCGATAGAAAAGAGACTTCCGACGATATTTATAAAGATGTTTTTGAAAATCTGGAAAAACTAAGATCATTGCGCAAAGAGTTTGAATTCTTAGAAACTGCGCAAGCAGAAGAAAATAAACAGCAACCCACTGTAAGTGATGAAGAACCCGATTATGCTGAGGATGATGAAGAAACCGTAGATCAAATACTTGACAGCATAACCAAAAGGGCGGAAATACCTGCTGCGGATATTGATGAAAAAAAAAAGGAGCAAATAAATATCATTGACAATTTCATCAACAATGCTCCAGACTTTCACCAAAGACAATTAGCTGCTAAAGAATTGGCCAAAGAAAACAATAAAGACTTAGCAGAAAACAGCACTGCATTAAATGACGATCTGATATCAGAAAATTTGGCACTCATTTTTTTAAAACAAGGCAAAAAGGAAAGAGCCATTGATATTTACTCAAAATTAATTTTGAAATATCCACATAAAAAGGCGTACTTTGCAACCCAAATTGAGCAGATAAATCAAGAATAGACATGTTTACATTGTTCATTACATTAATATTAATAGCAGCATTGCTACTTATTTTAGTTGTTTTAGCACAAAACCCTAAAGGAGGCGGGCTTTCAAGCCAGTTTGGTGGTAGTGCATCAAGTCAAATAATGGGTGTAAAACGTACCGGTGATCTTTTGGAAAGACTTACCTGGGGTTTGGCCGTATTTATTCTTATGTTTTGCCTGGGCATAAACTTCTTCATAGGTGGCGATCAGGTAGCTTCAGAACCTACCAGCCCAAACATAGAAAGAGCTCAAGAAAGAGCAATTATGCCTGGCACATCCACAATGCCATTCGATACAGAAATGCCTGAAGAAGGTGAAGCTGCTGAAGGTGAGAGGGAATTGTTCTTAGAACAGGATCCAGATAATTGACGTAACAAAAAATAAAATTGAAGCCTCATTTGCGAGATAAATCTGCAAATGAGGCTTTTTTATGCTGAATATTTTTCAGTTACCTTTTAGAGGCATTAAGCCGCATTGACAAATTTGACCAGAATACGCTTGGCCACCGGCAGAAAAGTCTCATGGATTGGAATAATGGTTTTCGATTTCACCAAATACGTAGCCGGATTGGGCAATTCTGAATATTTCTTAATCAGGGTGGTTTTTACATTTTCATAGGTATTTGCCAATGAATAAGAATAGTCCTCTACAAATTCGGTATTTACACCTCTAAAAGTTTCGCCAGAATTATGAAAAATTGTAATCAGGTATCTATATACTGAAAAGTCATTTTTTTGAGCACTGGAAAGAAACAAGTAGCCTTCATTTACTTTTAAAGGTGAAAGCCCTATCGGGGAAATCTCAACTCCACTCTCTACTTCATCGTAGATTTCTCTACCAAACTGCACACTTTGGCCAACCTGCGTCAATGCATACTCCACGATTTCACTTATTTCCTTCATCAGGTTGTCGTCTTTCACAATTTTTTTATAAGTGATTTGTAAATTCTCGAAGTCAATCTTAGAAATGGCTCTGGGAAAATTTTCGTAGATAAACTGCTGACTCTCCTTGATCATGTTAAGATTTTTGTAATGAAAAATCAGATCTCCAAGAAAAGGGTACAACTTTCTGTCATCAAAATTTTCTCTGACATTTTTCAGGTAGGCTAGCAAGACATATTTCTTATACTCGAAATCAACAAGCCCGTTTGTTATCCAATCTTCTCTCAATTCCATAATTTCTTGTATTATTTTTACCGAACATCCTGTAAAATAGAAAATATCATAATCAGAGTCAACCCCCACCATGACATTTTTTACCAATTATGTCAAATAGCCCATGTCATATTTACTGCAAATATGTCACGATTTGGGTGCTAAAGCCTGCCAAAGGACAGTTGGCATAAGAAATGCTAATTGGAGTCCGTAACCTTTAATACTAAATAATTTAATTCAATACCAATATGTCGAAAGTTAGTATCAAACCTCTGGCAGACAGAGTTCTAGTTGAACCTTCTGCTGCTGAAGAAAAAACCGCATCAGGCATTATCATTCCTGATACTGCCAAAGAAAAGCCTCAAAGAGGCCAAGTAGTAGCCGTAGGTGACGGCAAGAAAGATGAGCCACTTACCGTAAAAGTTGGCGATCTAGTTCTCTACGGAAAATATGCAGGAACTGAGATTACCGTTGAAGGTAGAGAGTACCTGATCATGAGAGAATCAGACATTTTTGCAGTAATCTAAACCACAAAATTCAAATTATTTAATTATGGCTAAAGAACTTAATTTTAATACAGAAGCAAGAGACAGACTCAAAAGAGGTGTTTCTGCTATATCAGATGCTGTTAAGGTTACACTCGGACCAAAAGGCCGCAACGTTATCATCGAGAAAAAATTTGGCGCGCCAACCGTTACTAAAGATGGTGTAACTGTTGCCAAAGAAATTGAATTGAAAGATCCCGTAGAGAATATGGGTGCACAGCTTGTAAAAGAAGTTGCTTCTAAAACTGCTGATGATGCAGGTGATGGAACAACCACTGCAACGGTACTTACCCAGGCTATTTTTAACGCAGGTATTAAAAACGTAGCTGCCGGCGCCAACCCAATGGATCTTAAAAGAGGAATTGACAAAGCTGTTTCGGCTGTCGTGGCCAATTTGAAAAGCCAATCAAGAGCCATTACAGGATCTAATGAAATCAGCCAGGTAGCAACTATTTCTGCCAACAACGATTATGAAATTGGTAAAATGATTGCCGATGCCATGGAAAAAGTTGGTAAAGATGGTGTAATAACTGTTGAAGAAGCCAAAGGTACCGATACTGAAGTGAAATTGGTAGAAGGTATGGAATTCGACCGTGGATACTTATCACCATACTTTGTAACCAATACAGAGAAAATGGAAGCCGAGTTGGAAAGCCCATACATCCTGATTTATGACAAGAAAGTTTCGTCGATGAAAGAACTTCTTCCTGTATTGGAACAAGTTGCTCAAACTGGCAAGCCTCTTTTGATCATTTCTGAAGATGTAGATGGTGAAGCGCTTGCTACACTCGTTGTAAACAAAATCAGAGGTTCGCTGAAAGTTGCGGCTGTAAAAGCTCCGGGATTTGGCGACAGAAGAAAAGCCATGCTTGAAGACATCGCTATCTTAACTGGTGGTACTGTTATTTCTGAAGAGCGTGGTTACAAACTTGAAACTGCCACTTTGGAGTATCTTGGAACTTCTGAGAAAGTCAACATCACAAAAGATAATACAATTATCGTAAATGGTGCTGGTAGCAAAGATGAAATTCAAGGCCGCATCAAGCAAATCAAAGCTCAGGTTGAATCTACAACCAGCGATTACGACAGAGAAAAACTTCAGGAACGTTTGGCCAAATTGTCAGGTGGCGTAGCCATATTGTACATCGGTGCAGCTACTGAAGTAGAAATGAAAGAAAAGAAAGACCGTGTTGACGATGCATTGCATGCTACACGTGCTGCCGTACAAGAAGGCATCGTAGCTGGTGGTGGTATCGCACTTATCAGAGCGCTTTCTGCACTTGATGGCGTAAAAGTTGAAAATGAAGATCAAGCCACTGGTGTTAACATCATCCGTCAGGCTTTGGAATCACCCCTTAGAACCATCGTTGAAAATGCTGGTGGTGAAGGTTCTGTGATTGTACAGAAAGTAAAAGAAGGCAAAGATGACTACGGTTACAATGCCCGTGAAGATAAATTTGAGAACATGATTGCTGCGGGTATCATTGACCCAACTAAAGTGACCCGTTTGGCACTTGAAAATGCTGCATCAATCGCTGCTCTTCTGCTTACTACCGAATGTGTAGTATCAGAAATTCCAAAAGAAGAAGCTCCAATGCCTCCAATGGGTGGCGGAGGAATGGGCGGCATGATGTAATATCAATGTCATCAATGAAAATCTCGAAAAAAGACCTGCCAAATGGCAGGTCTTTTTTTTGTGGCTTTGTACAAGATCAGACATTAATCTCTAAAACATTCATCCTTCTTACCTTGCATACGGCAAGGTGGTTTTCGATGGCATTGAGCTTCCGCCTTCGAGCTTTCTTTCACCCCTGCTTGCAGTCGGCAGGCTTTGAGCTTCAGCCTTCCATCCTCCATTTATTTTCTCCGATTCACTGAAAAATTCCGAAATGATGGTCTATAAATTTTACATTCCTTACAATTGCTTCAGCTTCTGGTTCATGACAAATACCTTATTGTTTTGAACTATCTCCATGGTATCAAAGGCTATTACTTTTTCTTCATTGGTAGGCACCACCATCACTTTTACTTTGGAGCCTGGCTTGCTGATAATGCCTTCCTTACCTGACATTTTATTGTTGAGTTCCGTGTCGAATTCCAACCCGATAAAACCAAAATTTTTGCAAACATCTTCACGGGTTATGGCAGAATTTTCGCCTATACCTCCGGTAAACACAATGGTGTCTACGCCATTCATGGCCGCGGCATACGATCCTATATATTTGATGATGCGGTAGTGATACATATCAAGTGCCAATTTGGATCGGGCATTACCATTTTCAGCTGCTTTAATTACTTCACGCATATCAGAGGAAATCCCGGAAATACCCAAAATACCCGAATGCTTATTAATCAATGTATTGGCCGCCTGCACACCTATACCCTCTTTGTCGATAATGTAGGTTAGTACGCCCAAATCCAGATCGCCCGAGCGGGTTCCCATTATCATGCCTTCAACTGGGGTTAGCCCCATTGATGTATCTACTGACTTGCCATTCTGCACGGCTGATATAGAGGCACCATTGCCCAGATGACAAGTGATTATTTTCTGAGATTCAATCTCTACATCGAGTAAGGCGCAGGCTCTTTGTGAAACATAAAAATGACTTGTGCCATGAAACCCATACCTGCGTAAACCATATTTTTTGTACAAAGTATATGGAATAGCGTACATATAAGCATATTCTGGCATGGTCTGGTGAAATGCAGTATCGAATATCGCTACCTGAGGCACATCTGGCAATATGTCATTCATGGCATATATACCTTTTAGATTGGGTGGGTTGTGCAATGGCGCTAAATCGGAGCATTCTTCCACTTGTTTGATCACCTCATCGGTAATCAAAGCCGGGCCATTGAATTTCTCGCCACCATGAACCACCCTGTGACCTACTGCATCAAGCTGTGTAAGTGATTTTAAACTTCCATGCTTCGGGCTCAGCAAAATACCCAGCACATATTCTATACCCACCTGGTGATCGACAATTTCACCCTCAAGTTTTACCTCATCGCCATCACTGCGCTTATTTACCAACGAAGATCCTGCAATACCGATTTTATCTACCATACCCTTAGCGAGCACAAGGTCGAGATCCATGTCAAACAGTTGATATTTGATTGATGAGCTACCGGAATTTAAAACCAGAATTTTCATTGTTTTTTGAAGTAAAAATTAAAAAGTTGATTGAAGTTTATTTAATTGATTTCGCAGTAAGTACCTGTAATCTAGGTCTATAATCTACAATTTAGCAATATTTATTTTGAATTTATGATCTTTCTGCCTTCCTCATCATATTTGTAAAAACCAATACTTGTTTCTTTACCTAAATGATTGGCTCTTACTTTCTTCTTCAACAAAGGAGATGCCTTATATTTTAAATCACCAAATTCTTTATACATGTTGTCGAGCCAGCGCACAATCATATCTAAACCAATTTTATCTGCAAGCTCAAAAGGCCCGAGCGGAAAACCGAAACCCAAGCGCATGGTGGTATCTATATCTTCCAAAGCTCCTACGCCTTCCATTAATATTTCACAGGCTTCGTTTATAAGTGGTGCTATCAGCCTCGTGCTAATAACCCCCGGCGATTCTATGACCTGCACCACTTGCTTGCCAAATAGCATGGAAAAGCGACAGGCATTGTCATAGGTTTCGTCGCTGGTATGCAGACCTCTGGCTATTTCTACCACTTGCGATTGATCGGCAGGTGATAAAAAATGCAAACTGACACATCGCTCTGGATGATCTAACTCTGATGAAAGCTCGGTTATAACCAGCGTGGTAGAGTTGGTGGCAATAATTGCTTTATCACTAATATGCCGCTCTATTTCCCTGAAAATCCGTTTTCTTAAATCTACACTACTTTCACGAGTTCTCGATTTTACGGATTCGATCACTATTTCGGCGCCATGCAAATCTTTATAATCAGTTGTGCCAGAAATCCGCGATAAGATGGCCCGCTTTTCACCGTCGGTCATGCCCCATTTTTCGATCATTCGATCAAGATCTCGTGAAATTTCCCGTATCGATTGCTGGATTTTTTCTTCCGAAACCTCCACAAATACCACATCGATACCATGTGCACTCACCATGCGTGTAATCTCCTGCCCCAAAATTCCACAACCAACGATTCCAACTTTGTTAAAAGCATTTTTTCTTTTACTATTCGAAGGCTTGCGCGTTTTTAGTGCATATCCTTCTATCGGCTCAACTGCTAAAGGCATATTATCAATATTTATATTTCAGTATTTGCTTGGTTGGCTGTAATTGCCACCATGTTAACAATATCTTCTACGGAACAACCTCTGGAAAGGTCGTTGATCGGTGCAGCCATGCCTTGCAAAATGGGACCAATGGCTTCGGCACCCGCGAGCCGCTGCACCAATTTGTAGGCGATATTTCCGGATTCGAGCGATGGAAAAACCAACACATTGGCATTACCGGCAATTTTACTTCCGGGAGATTTCATTTCACCAATAGCTGGAACCAATGCGGCATCGGCCTGTAATTCGCCGTCAACTGCAAGTTCAGGAGCCATTTTTTTTACCAGGCGGGTTGCTTCAGCTACCTTGTCGACCATGGGATGAGATGCGCTGCCCTTTGTCGAAAAGCTCAACATGGCTACTCTTGGCTCTAAACCAGCAATTGATTTGGCCGTTGCTGCCGTAGCAATTGCTATCTCTGCCAATTGGGAAGCTGATGGATCAGGGTGCACGGCACAATCGGCAAATACCAAAATACCCTTGTCACCTATATTTTTATCTTCAAATATCATAATAAAGGCACCTGAAACAACCGATATGCCTGGACTGGTTTTAACATACTGGAATGCAGGCCTCAACACATCGCCTGTAGCATTGGCAGCGCCAGCTACTTCACCGTCTGCATGGCCATTTTTTATCATTAAAGTGGCAAAAAAGAGTGGGTCATCGAGCAAGGCAGAAGCTTTTTCGGCTGTAATGCCTTTATTCCCTCTGAGTTTTACCATCAATTCAATTAAACCCGTCCTTAACTTACTAGTCTTAGGATCGATAATTTCTGCATTTACTATGTGGTTGAGTTCTAATACCTTTGCCTTTTCTAAAATATCCTGTCGGTTGCCCAACAAAACTGGTGTGGCCAATTGCTCTTCTAAAATAATGTTGGCTGCTTTGAGTGTGCGCTCTTCCGTCCCTTCTGGCAGTACAATTCTTTTGTTATATTTTTTGGCGTTGATTCTTATTTTTTCTAATAAATGCATAGTTTAAAAAATTAATCCAACCATATCGAAATTTGATGGCAAGTTAATGGTTTTGACACTAATTGCATAAAAAACGAAAGGAAGATCCACCCACTTATTGTAAGTCCGATAGTTGAATGCTGATACTCAAAGCATAGCATAATTACGATAATTGCATGATTTACAAGTATCCAAAGGTCAAGATCGATATAAATAATGATCAAATGTAAGTAAGAGCAATTCAAAATTTCTACGATTATTATTTATGATTTAAAAGCTTTCATTTGAATATGTAAATCATAAGTCTTGATAAATCCCATTCTATTTCAAGCCTTTGGTCTAAATTTATTAGATACAAAAACGAAATATTATTTTATGTTCTAATCAACAGAGTAATATTTATTTTTTGAAAAACAATTTAACCAATTAAATCACTTGCATTTGAGGTATACTACGAATTTCATCTAATCATGCATTTATGTCCACCTTCAAAACCTAATCCATGATTACCTGAAAAACTAAGCTAAAATTCAGATATTAATGTCACATTTTTCGATTATTAATTAGATTAGAAAAGTTTCTTTTTTACAAAAATCCACAGATCATTTATGTAAATATCAATAATAACGCATATACCTAACCTTAAGCGCAATAAATTCAAACAAATGTTAAAATATTCAAAATAAAAATTTCCCAATTCTAGTTTTTGCAAAATTAAATGTCACTGTTATTTACCAACCTTTTATTGTTGCATAATTAAATAATTCTTTTTACCTTTGCACCGCAATTCAAT